>JAFOWI010000056.1 GCA_017425985.1 Bacteroidaceae bacterium
ACAATGATGCGTTGTGCAGCCTTAGGCCCAATGCCCTTAACGCTCTTAATCATCGATGCATTTTCGTCGCGCACAAAGGTTGCCAATTCAGCAGGCGAAAATGCCGATAGCAGCATGCGAGCCGTTTGTCCACCAATGCCCGACACCGAAATTAGCAATTCGAAGCATTCGCGCTCACGACGTGTGCTAAATCCATATAACAAGTGTGCATCCTCGCGAATCACCTCATAAGCATAGAGCAAAGCCTGCTTCTTTCCTTGCAACGCCGAATATGTTTGCAGCGTAATGGCAAGTGCGTAACCCACGCCATGAGCTTCGATTACCGCCATCGCAGGCGTCAACTCTGCAACTTCGCCTCGTATATATTCAATCATAAGAGAAAAATCTTTTATATAGTCAACCCACTTTCAGCAAACGGGGTTCTTTAATTAACGGCAAAAATACTCAATTATTGCCAACCACTACCGCACATTCAATAAAAAAAAGAGTTTACGAACTCAAACTTATGCAGAAATCAGCACAAAATCCTCCAGCCTACATCATACACGAACAAACCTTACGCCCGCGCGCTCATATTATATATGTGTAAAATTACTTATTTTTTTGAGATTTCTTGTTATGAATAAAATAAAATGCTAACTTTGCCTTGCATACACAAGCATTTGTCGGCACTGGGAACAACACATGTCCGACTAGCTCATCAAGAATTTATTATTAATCATTTAAAATCTATACTCCAATGAACGCAATCGTTTCGCAATTCAACATCCAAGGAAATGTAATCGAAGTAGCTCCCCTCGGCAATGGTCTTATCAACACAACATATCGTGTAAAGACTGAAGGCGACGCTCCCGACTACGTACTCCAGCACGTAAACAATGCCATCTTCCCCGATGTTGATATGCTCATGAACAACATCGTTGCTGTAACTTCACATATCCGCGCAAAGCTCGAAGCTGCAGGCACACCCGACATCGACCGCAAGGTGCTTAGCTTCGTTCCTGCAAAGGATGGCAAGTACTATTACTTCGACGGCGAAAAGTACTGGCGCGTAATGGTATTCATCCCCGAAACAGAGTCGATGACAGCCGTAACTCCCGAAACTTCAAACATCGTAGGCGAAACATTCGGTAACTTCCAGGCTATGCTCGCCGATATCCCCGTAGCATTGGGCGAAACCATCAAGGATTTCCACAATATGGAATTCCGCCTCAAGCAGCTCCGCGAAGCTGTAGCCGAAAACAAGGCCGGACGCTTGGCTGAAGTACAGTGGCTCGTTGACGAACTCGAAAAGCGCGCCGAAGAAATGTGCAAGGGCGAACGCCTCCACCGCGAAGGAAAGCTCCCCAAGCGCATCTGCCACTGCGACACTAAGGTGGACAACATCCTCTTCGACAAGGACGGCAACGTACTTTGCGTCATCGACCTCGACACAGTGATGCCCAACTTCATCTTCTCCGACTTTGGCGACTATCTCCGCTCAGCTGCCAACACCGGTAAGGAAGACGACAAGGACCTCGACAACGTGAACTTCAACATGGAAATCTTCAAGTCGTTCGCAAAGGGCTACCTCAAGTCGGCAGCATCGTTCATCACTCCTATCGAAGTCGAAAACCTTCCCTACGCAGCAGCGCTCTTCCCCTACATGCAGACAGTGCGCTTCCTTGCTGACTACATCAACGGCGATACATACTACAAGACACAGTATGCCGACCACAACCTCGTTCGCTCAAAGGCGCAGTTCAAGCTCCTCCAAAGCGTAGAAGCGCATCAGGCAGAAATGCAGGAATTCATCGCATCGCTCTGCTAATAGAGCTATGACGAACAGCTGAATGCTGCAAAAAACAATACAAAGGCTTGCGATGCCCACAGCTCACAAAAGAGCAACAGAGGCGCGCAAGCCTTTTTTGTGTTCGCTCGAAACGCACCATTTCCTCAACAAAAATCTCACTTACTGATTTAGCAAAACTCCGGTTTTAGGTGCGACAAAACTCCGCATAAAACACACTTTCGGCATACTCCGCAATACAACTTCAAAGTGAATATATTCCGAATATTCACGCAAATGTTAAAATCGCAAAATTTTGACAGATTTTGACAAAATTGATAAATATCAGAAAATGCAAAGTTTTAACAATTATTAACTAAACACCCCCAAAATCGGAGGTTTTCGCATTGAAATCGGTCGAAAAATTCACAACATCGAACTTCGGAAAAACAACATCGGAGGTAATTTTAACAACATCGGACCTTGTTTTAACAACCTTTGACCTTGTTTTTGCCATTTTTGGGCCCTAAAAAAGGGGAAACCGCGCGGTCTCCCCTTCCGTAGTACAAATATACAACATTTTTCAAGAAAATCCAAATTTGCTTTTTTCGGGAATTTAAAAAAATTTAACATTTTACCCTCAAATTTGTAATCTTTAAGTTTACAATTAACATCGCATTTTGCAAAGTCCACTTTCACCCGACTTGCATATTTATGTGCATATATGCATAAAAATGCCATTTTATGCATAAAAACATTTGCTCACGCAAACCTCATTTTTGCATAAACTTAAGCTAAAGCCAAATGCCTTAAGACTTCCAAATTTGCCTCGTCAATGGTCTCTTGACAAAAAGATGCGAGATATATGCGTGTAGTGCGCTCAGAGGCATGTCCCAAACCTTGACTGATAATCGAAAGTGGCACATGACAGAATTTTGCCAACGTTGCCCACGAATGACGTGCGACGTAGAGCGTCAGGCGCGACTGAAAACCAAGCATACATCCCAACTCACGCAAACGTTCATTGATGTGATTGCCTGCGGATATATATTGCCTGCGCTCATCAATCAGCGTAGAAAGAGTCAATATGGGCAACAAATAAGGAGAATCAGCAGCCGAAGGATATCGGTCAACAAAATTTTGCATACACGGCTCCCATGCCACTTGGAAGAGTTGCCCCGTCTTGCGCCGCTTGTATGTAAGCACACCGGCATGCAAATCCGTCTTCCTTAAGTAAGCCATATCCACCATCGACATCCCACGCGTAAACAAAGAGAACAAAAACAAGTCGCGCGCAAAAGTCAGCTTCGGAAAAGCAGATAAGTCGAGCTCACGCAATTGCTGAATCTGCTCAAAGGTAAGCGCACGCTTACGCGTAGCCACCTGGCCCGTAAAACAGTCTTTGAAAGGGTCGGCACACACGACCTCGCCCTTCATAACAGCCGAGTGAAACAAAGCACGCAAATTTCTCAAATAGAACGACACCGAATTTGCCGACAATCCATCAGCCCTAAGCCATTGCTCGTAGCGTTTCAAGAGATTAGGCGTCAAAGCACTCATCATCAATTCAGCGTCAGGCAAGAAACGAAAAAAACGGCGATACACACACGCATAAACCTCAGCCATGCGCCACTTCCTCGCACGCCGACGCTCACTCACTACCCCCTCAACAAAATCCTTCAACTTAACATCCGCCATAGGATGGAAATAAGCATCGCGCACCTGTTCAACCGTAAAACGTCCTTGAAGGCTTAAATGCTCAACCACTTGCAACAGGCGCCAATGCTCTACTTCCAACCTCGACATAATCTGAAGCAAGAAACAACCGCGCTCCGAGCAAGGTGAATCTACGAGAATGCAATTACGCAGAACGCTCCATTCGTGCGCATAAATAGAATAAGGCATCGCAATGTTGCACGACCTGCGTTCGTGAACAACTCTGAAAAACAAAGAACCAAGCGCGCCGGCAACAGACGAAGCTCTGAATCTCAAATTAATGCTTGTCATAGTGTAAAGATAAGTTTAGTGATATGATAAACAATGATGACATTCTTATCAAGAACAACACTGTGCTCAATAAAAAAGCATCCAATTATTTGAACCTCTACAACAATTTTAACAATATCTTAACCCCGTAACGAACCACAACCTACGAAACTTCCAACAACAAAGATAAAAAAAAAGCGTGCCCAATATTCTTATTGAGCACGCAAATTTAAATATCCATACCATTAATTGGAAGCATATGACACACACTGCGCATATAATTCCAAAAAACTTAAACGCATCAACGTCCGCTATACATCTCAGTATAATATTGTTCGTAAGCACCGCTTGTGATGCGGTCCATCCATTCTTGGTTGTCAAGATACCAGCGCACGGTCTTCTCAATGCCTTCTTCAAACTGCAGTGAGGGTTCCCAACCGAGTTCGCGCTGCAACTTTGTAGAGTCGATAGCGTAGCGAAGGTCGTGGCCTGCGCGGTCGGTGACATAGGTGATGAGGTCGAGCGAATGGCCTTCGGGATTTCCTAGGAGACGGTCAACGGTTTTGATAATCACGTGGATGATGTCAATGTTTTTCCACTCGTTAAACCCACCGATGTTGTAAGTTTCGTTCACCTTTCCTTTGTGGAAGATGAGGTCGATGGCGCGTGCGTGGTCAACTACGTAAAGCCAGTCGCGTACGTTCTCACCCTTGCCGTAAACGGGCAGCGGCTTGCGCTGACGGATGTTGTTGATGAAAAGGGGAATGAGTTTTTCGGGGAACTGGTAGGGACCGTAATTGTTCGAGCAGTTGGTCACGATGGTGGGCATGCCATAAGTGTCGTGGAAGGCGCGCACAAAGTGGTCGGAACTCGCTTTTGAAGCAGAGTAGGGCGAGTGTGGATTGTAGGGCGTAGTTTCGTAGAAGAAGTCTTCGCCATATGCCAAGTGGTGCTCCTCAGACGATGCCGTAGTGGTGAAGGGAGGCGTGATACCCTCGGGGTGGCTGAGTTGCAATGCGCCATAAACTTCATCAGTTGAGATGTGGTAGAAGCGCTTGCCTTCGTAGCGTTCGGGGAGCGATTCCCAATACACCTTTGCTGCTTGCAAGAGCGAGAGGGTGCCCATGACATTGGTGCGTGCAAAGGTAAAAGGATCCTTGATGCTGCGGTCAACGTGACTCTCGGCAGCAAGATGGATGATGCCCGTCACGGCATGCTGCTTCATCAAGTCGCACATGAGTTCGAAATCGCAGATGTCGGCACGAACGAAGGTGTAGTTGGGAGCAGTTTCAATATCCTTGAGGTTTTCAAGATTTCCCGCATAGGTAAGTTTGTCTACGTTGATAATCTTGTAGTCAGGATATTTGTTGACAAAGAGGCGAACCACGTGGCTACCGATAAATCCAGCGCCGCCAGTAATAAGAATTGCTTGCATAGTTGATAAAGGAGAAACGGAAAAAGGAGAAAGGTAAAAAGGGCGCTCACGTACCTTATGGACTATTCTCCTTTTCCCTTTTCTCATTTAGAATTTAGTTTACATCGGGAAGGAAGTTGTAATCGCGTGAGTAGCGGAGCATCTGCTCGTCATACTTTTCCGTGTAGTCAAGGGTAATCTTCGTGATGTTACCCGCTTCGTCGGTCGTAACCTTGTAGACGGGGTTGATGAAGCCCTTGTAGGGCGCGAGGTTGAGCGCTGCGTAGCGTTCGAGGATTTCCTTGTGGAGTTCGGCGTCAACATTTACGGCATAGGTTTCAACCATTTCGCGAGCTGCGTTGAAGTCGCCTGTGCTCTTGATGCGCTGAATTTCGCGGAGCAAGTCGCCAAAGAGCGTGCGGAGCGCTTCATAGTCGTTAATCTGCACGTAAGTCTTGCCGTCGCGCTTGATGAGTTCCACTACGTTGTTGGCCTTACCGTGTTCGTATGCCCAACGTGCAATGAGTTGGCGGTTGCGCATGTGTGCCTCTTCGATAGTGAAACCAGGCTTGATGCGCACGAGTTGTGTCATCAATCCGTTGAGCATGTATGTATAATACTGCGACTTGTAGGCTTCAGCGTTGGGCGTAAGTCCCAATTCCACCATCTTAGCGTCAGCCACGTAGTAAAGACCAAAGAGGTCGGCACGTGCTTCTTCAATCGTTGAACTGTAAGCCTTGAGGGCTTCGCTGTCTACGCCAGGTGCTAACTTGCCCGAACCGTGACCGAGACATTCGTGGAGGTCAGTGTGGAGGTCGTCGCAAACGTGACCGTATTGCTTGATCAATTCGCGAGTAGCATCGTCAACCACAAACTCTTCGTTCATACCGCTACCCGCAGAGGCTTCGGCATAAGCACTGGTGAGGTTGGCGATGGTTACGCTCTTCGAACCGTAGTCGCGACGCACCCAGTCAGAGTTGGGGAGGTTGATGCCAATGGCCGTTGAGGGATAAAGGTCACCACCAAGGATGGCAGCGGTAATCACCTTTGCCGACACACCCTTACACTCTTCCTTCTTAAATTCGTCGGCGATGGGCGCGTGGTCTTCAAACCACTGTGCGTTTTCGCTCATCTTTTCGGCGCGTGCGGTAGCAGCAAGGTCCTTGTAGTTGACCAATGCTTCCCAAGAAGCTTTCATGCCAAGAGGGTCGCCATAACTTTCGGTAAAACCATTTACGAAATCCACTTGGCTGAGAGTGTCTTGCAACCAGAGGATGCTGTATTCGTCGAAAGTTTTGAGGTCGCCCGACTTGTAGTAGTCAATAAGGCGATTGAGCACCTTGCCTTGTGCTTCGTTTTCAGCGAAGGGCACCGCCTTTTCCAACCAGTAAACAATCTTTTCGATGGCAGCGCCATAAAGGCCTCCTACCTTCCAAGTGTTTTCATAAAGGTTGCCTTCGGCATCCTCTTCAAGACGGCTGTTCATACCGTACATGATGGGCTGAGGATCGCCGGGTGTCTTCATCTTTGCGTAGAAGTCTTCGGCTTCCTGCTGCGTTACGCCTTCGCCATAGTAGTTGGCAGCTGAGGTGAGCACGAGGTCTTCGCCATCCTTCTGATTGACGCGCATGGGCATCACTGTGGGGTCGAAGATAACGGGGAAGATTTCGTCGCAAAGTTGTTCAACAGTTTCTCCTTCAGCCAAGGGAAGTTTTGCAGCGTCAACACTGAGGAGCGCTTCACGTAAGAATTCGTGTGAGAATTCGGGTTCAAACTTTTCACAACCGTAGTGGTGGTGAATGCCATTAGAGAACCACACGCGCTTCAAGTAGGTTACCATGTTCTTGAAGTCTTCCGTTTCGCGGTCGCCCTGGTAGTCCGTATAAATGGTTTCCAACATACGGCGAATGCGCAAGTTGTAGCGACCGTTTTGGTCAAACAAGATGTCGCGTCCAGCAAGTGATGCTTCGCTGAGATAGTAAATCAGCGTCTGTTGTTTCAAATCGAGTTGTTCGAATCCGTCAACCTTGTAACGGAGCATCTGAATGTCTGCAAACTTTTCGTCCGTGTAATTGAACGCGCTCTCTGTAGTTTCAGGAGCGTTGCAGGCTGCTAATGAAGTAGCAAGAAGCATAGACAATGCAATTTTTTTCATTATTAGTTTATTTGTGAGATTATGAAGTTGTAAAGTTATGATGTTTTAAGAGTGTATCGGTTACGAGTCAAACCAGCTTGTTTACTAACAACTCATCTACTTTTTTTAACACATCATTTTTATTTATCCTTCCAAAAATCAGGGAAGAAAGGAAGCATCAAAGAGAAAATCTCCAATCGCCCTGCGAGCATCAGCAAAGAACTCAACAAAAGTCCAGCGTCGGGAATCGTATTCCACGCATCGAGCGGGCCTATCTGATGGCCGATACCCGGACCTACGTTACTAAACGACGTAATACAAAGACTTACGGCATCGAGCATTGTGTATCCCATCGCTACGTAAATAACTGTTCCGACGAAGATAAGAAAAAAACAGATGGCACAATATACGAAAACGGTACGCCCTACTTCGCTCGTAATAATTTTATTATTGATACGCAATGGAAAAACTGCACGCGGATGAAGCATGCGGCGAAACTCACACAATGCAAGTTTATAGGCTGTAAGCAATCGCACTGCTTTGATACCACCACTGGTAGAACCCGCACAAGCGCCCATCGCACTGATAGCAAGCGTCAAAAGAAGTACACACGGATGCCAAAGCATGAAATTTTCTGTTGTGAACCCTGTAGTAGAACTGAGCGAAACTACTGTAAACGTAGCTTTGCGCAAAGCTTCTGCTAACGATTCGTTGTGATAAAGAATCAGAATGACCGTTGTAAATAGAACCGACAGCGAGATAATACTGAAGAAGAAGCGCAATTCTCCATCCTTGATGACTTCACGAAACCTGCGTTTTACGAAGAAAAGATAAAGCAAAGCAAAGTTAATGCTCGAAATGAACATAAATAGCGTTGCTATCCACTCAATACGGCTGCTCTGAAAGTAAGCGATGCTATCCTGATGCGTAGAGAACCCTCCGGTCGCAACGGTTGAAAGTCCATGATTCACAGCATCAAATATCGTCATTCCTCCAAAATGGTAAGCGCCGATGCACGATAGCGTCAGCAATAGATAAAGGCTCCACAACCAACGTGCTGTAGTCGTAATCTTTGGATGAAGTTTACCAATTTTCAAACCGGTAGACTCGGCTGAAAACAATTGTTGGTCGCCTGACCCCAACATGGGCAGAAAAGCCACTGTGAAGAAAACGATACCCATCCCTCCTATCCAGTGCATCAGGCTTCGCCACCACAATATAGAGTGAGGCAAAGCGTCTATCTGCGTAAATACGCTTGCACCGGTCGTCGTAAATCCCGACATCGACTCAAAGAACGCCTCAAAGACATTAGTTAAATGTCCACCTACAAGAAACGGAAGCATTCCCAACAAAGAATAAATAACCCAAGTGGAAGAAAGTATCAAGAACCCATCGCGACGCCCTAACTTATTCACAGCACCACGTCCAAGGTATCTGCATAAGATAGCAAGAAGCAAAGCTATTGCTATCGGAAGTCCGAAGGTAAAATAGTTTGTTTCATCATAGTATATCCCAACCCCTAATGCCGTGAGCATCAAAAATGCTTCGAGAAATAAGAGTGAACCTACGACTTGTGCAAACAGACGAATGTTTATCATCAATAGATGTACTTAATATTTGCAAAATTTCATGCAGAAAGTTTCATTAATTCACCAAACTTCCTAAGAAAGAGGAAGAAGAAAAGAATTTTTCGAGTTTATAGATACCATCTTCAATGCAGAAAGCGACAACAATATCTCCTTCTTTCAGTTGTGTGTTACCATTAATCAATTCGCACTTTCCATCGCGAATATAACCACCTAAATTCGTATTCATAGGAAGTCGTAAATCACGAACAAGTTTTTTAGAAACCTTACTTCCTTTCAGCACCTTGATTTCTGCTACGTCGGCATTGGCAATCGTCAGTGATTTAAGCGACTCAACATCGGCCTTGAGAAGCATCTGATAAATATGGCTTGCTGCAAAAGTTTTCTTATTAATGATTGTACCAATGTCCAAACTCTCCGCCATACCTATATAGTCGGAGTTTTCGACCATCGCTACCGTTTTTTGCACGCCAAGTCGCTTTGCTGCCAAACAAGCAAGAATATTAGTCTCAGCATTTTCGGTCGTTGCAACAAAGGCTTGCGTATGTGCGATATTCTCGTCTTGCAACAGATTGATGTCGCGACCATCGGCTTGCAACAACGTGATACGTCCATTGTCGATGTCCTCAATAAATATATTAGCAAGTTCTTCTACGCGCTTGGGGTCGGTTTCAAAAATCTTTACGTTAATGTGTTTGGGCAGATTCTTGATAGCATAAATCGCAGTTGAACTACCTCCGAGCATCATCACATTTTTTACTTCCTTATAACCAACCTTTCCTGCCAACTCTTTTATCGTATCGATATTTTCGGGTGTCGTCATAAAATAAACGACATCACCCGGCGTTATGCAGGTCATACCACGTGGAATAAGCGTTTCGCTTCCGTGCTTGAGCGCTACAATTAAATAAGGGTCGTCGGGACTACAAACATCCTTCAGCGGCTTATTTATAAGCGTAGAATTTTCACGAACCTTTACGCCCAAAAGTATAAGTTTTCCTCCCTGGAAGTCCCACCATTGACGCACCCAAGAACGCTGTATGTCGTGACTGATTTCGCGTCCGGCAAGCATTTCGGGATAAACGATGGAATGAATGCCAACTCCTTTGAAAAAGCTACTAAAATCAGATGTCACATATTCGCTGTTGTCAACACGCGCTACCGTAAGTTTGGCGCCCAATCGACTGGCAATCATACAAGCTGTGAGGTTGCGCGCCTCATCGGGGGTTACACCAATAAACAAATCGGAGTTCTCAACATCAGCACCTCGCAAATCGCTGATACTGGTAGGCATTGCTACCAGTGTCATTATATCCATATTGCTATTGAGCCCTTCGAGCCTTGACGGATTTTCATCCAATAGTGTAATCTTATGTTTTTCGCGCGCTAACAGACGCGCCAAGTGAGTGCCGACAGCACCCGCACCTGCTATGACAATATTCATAACAACTGTTTTGTTTGAAATGGAAGAGCAACGCCTTTCTGCTTCAGTTGTCACTCTCTCCCATCTCTCACTTGAAAGAGAATTATTTTTCGTTAAGGCACAACTCCTGCATTTTTAGCAACAAATGTTCCTTACTCATTTCGCAAAGATGATACAACTCGGGCACACTGCCATGTTCTATAAATCTATCGGGAATTCCGATACGCGCAACCTGCACCGAAGCACCTGAATCAGAGAAATTTTCCACGATAGCACTACCCATTCCGCCCAACAAGCAACCATCTTCAATCGTTATCACCTTACTAAAACGGCTTGCCACTTCATTTAACATTGCAGTGTCCAAAGGTTTAAGGAAACGTAAGTCATAATGTGCAATCTTAAGCGAAGGGTGAGCCTTTTCAAAATCCTTTATCGCTTCAGCCGCCATTACACCTATCGGTCCAAAACTTATAACGGCCAAATCCTTGCCATCTTTAAGCATTCTACCCTTTCCAACCTCAAGTTGCTTGAAGGAGCAACGCCAATCTACGAGTTTTCCGCCACCACGAGGATAACGAATAACAAATGTGCCGTTTCCGGGCAATTGTGCGGTGTACATCAAGTGGCGCAGCTCGTGCTCATCATAGGGCGAAGCTATCGTCAAATTAGGAATTGCACGCAAAGAAGCAAGGTCGTAAGCACCATGGTGCGTAGGTCCATCTTCGCCAACGAGTCCGGCACGGTCAAGACAGATAACCATATCCAAATTCAGCAACGCTGCGTCGTGAATAATATTATCGTAAGCTCGTTGCGCAAAGGAAGAATAGATATTGCAAAACGGCATCATGCCCTCTTTAGCCATACCTGCTGAAAACGTTACCGCATGCCCTTCGGCTATGCCTACATCGAAAGTACGTTCGGGCATCGCTTTCATCATGATATTCATAGAGCAGCCGGTAGGCATGGCAGGCGTAACACCTACAATCTTGTTGTTCGTACGAGCGAGTTCCAACAACGTTTCGCCAAAAACATCCTGAAAACGGGGCGGAACGCCTTCTGTAGGTTGCTTTATACGCTCACCATCCTCAGCATCGAAAAGCCCTGGAGCATGCCAAATCGTAGGATTCTTTTCAGCTTGCTTGAAGCCACGTCCTTTTACTGTATGAAGATGCAGTAGTTTAGGGCCCTTCATATCCTTGATTTCACGAAGAATACGAACCAAGGCTATTACATCATGCCCATCCGTCGGCCCAATATAACGAATGTTCATTCCTTCAAACACATTGTGCTGATTCGTAAGCAAAGCCTTCACGGAATTGTTAAAACGCAATATGCTTCTACGTCTGTTTTCGTTAAGCCATCCCCATTCCGTCATTTTTTGAGCAATCTTGAAGCGCAATCGGTTATAGGTTGAGCTTGTTTGAAGTTGCATTAGGTAATGCTTCATTCCACCAACAGCACGGTCAATACTCATATTGTTATCGTTCAATACGATAAGCATATTATTGGGAGTATCCGACACATTGTTCAGTCCCTCGAACGCCAAGCCACCACTCATAGCTCCATCGCCAATTACAGCAACTACCTTGCGATGCTTGTCGCCTTGCTGCAATGCAGCTGTTGACATCCCCACGGCTGCGGAGATAGAATTCGAAGCATGACCGCAAGCAAACGTATCGTATTCACTTTCGAAAGGAGATGGAAAAGGTTTGACACCGCCCAATTTTCGGTTTGTATCAAAACGCTCACGCCTTCCTGTCAAAATCTTATGCCCATAAGCCTGATGCCCCACATCCCACACAATTCGGTCGTAAGGAGTATCAAATACATAATGAAGCGCCACCGTCAACTCCACAGTTCCTAAGCTCGAAGCCAAATGACCAGGATTTGAAGACAATGCTTTCCAAATAAATTCGCGCAACTCAGCACACAACTGCGGAAGTTGCTTTATATTTAATTGACGCAACTCTGTGGGAGTGATAATCCCTTCAAGCAATGTATCAACTATTTTCTCATTCATGCGATATTGTGCTAAATAGATATTTAACATATAGCCCACTATTGCAGGCACACATTTATCTAATTTGCAAATTTACGCAAAAATAGTCATTACTTAAGCAATATCGGCACATTTTTTTAATCATACGTAGCAGAAACAGCATCCCCGACAGAGCACCCCACTCTATCACCCCCGCTAATTACAATAAAAAAGCGATGAACATCAAGCTACAATGTTCACCGCTTTTTATATAATCTGCAAAACTTTGTTTACTCACTGATAGTTTGAGCTGTTTTCTCCAACACAATAGCATCGAGCACAGCCACCGCAGTAATATTCACGATGTCGCGCACAGAACTGTCAAAGTCCGTAAAGTGAATAGGCTTATTAAGTCCCATCTGAATCGGACCTATCACTTCACAATCGTCCGACATTCCCTTTATCATCTTATAACAACTGTTGGCCGAAGTCAAATTGGGGAATACAAGCGTATTTACTTCCAATCCCTTAAGACGAGTAAACGGATAGCGGTCATCACGCAACTCGCGATCGAATGCAAAATTCAACTGCATTTCGCCATCGATTGCCAAATCCGGAAAGTCGGCATGCATACGTTCAACCACATTATGAACCATCGTAGGAGAGCCCACACTATCCGTTCCGAAATTAGAGTACGACACCATTGCCATCGTTGGAGTTCGGTTGAAGAAGCGCACGGTTTTAGCAGTCAACTTTGCAATATCATAGAGCGTATCAGCGTCGGGATGGCGATTAATCAATGTGTCTGCAACAAAGTAAACGCCCTTCTTTGAATTAATAATATGCATTGCTCCAAAGTGGTTAAATCCCGGCTGAACGCCAATCACCTCATGGGCCACCTTAATGGTGTTTGAATACTTTGTATAAAGTCCCGTTATAAATGCATCAGCATCGCCCATCTCCACCATCATCATACCGAAATAGTTGCGCTCATACATTTTATCGATAGCTTCCTGCAATGTATAGCCGGCACGCTGCTTACGAGCAGCTAAAACCTCTGCATAACGCAAACGCATCGGCGCAGCCTTTGCTTCGTCACGAAGGTTCAGAATATCAACCCCCTCAAGATTCAAATCCATCTCGGCTGCGATTTGACGAATCTGCACATCGTTACCAAGGAGGATGGGTTTACAAATACCCTCTTCCTTTGCCTTCACTGCAGCCTCAAGCATCTTTGGATGCGTACCTTCGGCATATACCACGCGCTTGGGCGAAAGTCTTGCTGTGTCATAAAGGTTTTGTGTCAGCTTACTTTCCTGTCCCATCAACTCACGCAATTGCTGACGATAGGCACGCCAATCAGTAATCACCTTACGCGCCACGCCGCTTTCAATCGCAGCCTTTGCCACAGCCATCGACACATCAGTAATCAAACGAGGGTCAACAGGTTTGGGAATGAAATAGTCGGGACCGAACGTAAAGTTGCGAACCTGATATGCACGGTTTACGATATCGGGCACCGGACGACGCGCCAAGTCGGCAATAGCACGCACAGCCGCCATCTTCATCTCCTCATTAATAGCCGTAGCTGCCGTATCGAGCGCACCGCGGAAAATATAGGGGAAGCCAATTACATTGTTAATCTGATTAGGATAGTCCGTACGACCCGTACTCATCAATACATCAGGACAAGCCTCCTTCGCATCTTCGTACGAAATTTCGGGCACGGGATTAGCAAGTGCAAAGATAATAGGCTTTGCTGCCATTGTGCGCACCATATCCTTAGTCAGCACGTTGCCCTTAGAGAGACCTACGAATACGTCAGCTCCCTTAATCGCGTCTTCCAGAGTGTGAATATCCGTGCGCGATGTTGCAAACTCCAACTTCTGAGCATTCAAGCCGGGACGTTCTTTAGAAATTACCCCCTTAGAATCGAGCATCACAATGTTTTCGTGGCGAGCGCCAAAGGCGCAATAAAGCTTTGTACACGAAATAGCCGCCGCACCGGCACCATTCACTACAATCTTTACATCCTCAATCTTCTTGCCCGCAACAAGCAACGCATTAATCAAACCTGCACACGAGATAATAGCCGTACCATGCTGGTCGTCGTGCATAACAGGAATATCAAGCTCGGCCTTCAAGCGGCGTTCTATCTCAAAACATTCAGGAGCCTTGATATCCTCAAGATTAATACCACCAAATGTTGGAGCTATTGCCTTTACGGCTTGAATAAACTTCTCGGGGTCTTTCTCATCCACTTCGATATCGAAAGCATCAACGCCAGCGTAGATCTTAAACAAAAGGCTCTTACCCTCCATCACAGGCTTGCCGCTCATAGCGCCAATATCACCCAACCCCAACACGGCCGTACCATTGGAAATCACCGCGACGAGATTTCCCTTGTTCGTATATTTGTAAGCATCATCGGGATTCTGCTGAATCTCCAAACAAGGCTCTGCGACTCCGGGCGAATACGCCAACGAAAGGTCCGTCTGCGTACGATAAGGCTTTGTAGGAACAACCTCAATCTTACCAGGTTTGCCCTGAGAGTGATAAAGCAATGCTGCTTCTTTCGTAATTTTTACCATAATAGTTTTAGTTTAAGTGAGCTGCAAAAATACATTTTTTCCGTGTCTCCCGACACAAAACACACAATTTTGTGCAAAAAAAACGTCTTACGCACAAAGTTTTTCAACTATTACACACTTATTATTATAAAATTTGTAACTTTGCTAAACAAACGTGTTAAACCAAGCGACTTCATCGTCGAAATGAAAAATACAACAGCGCCCAACGAATTGCGACAACGCATTGTCAAAACCGCCATGCAATTATATATGCAGAGAGGCATCAAAGATGTCACTATGGACGAATTGGCACACACGCTCTCCATTTCCAAACGTACGCTCTACGAAGTTTTCGACGACAAAGAAGAATTACTGCTCACAGGAATTGCCGCAATCGAGAGTTGGACGAAACAGCGCTTACAAGAGTTCATCCCCAAAGCCAACAACATCCTTGAAATCATACTTTACGACTTTGAGCTGAAGTTGAAAGAGATTGACAACGTCACGCCCTCTTTCTTCATCGACCTCCACCGCTACCCAAAAGTAACAGAACGCCTCAAAGAACGCAGGAAGGAGCAGCGACATGCAGCTATCAAGGCGTTAAACGAAGGACAAAAACAGGAAATTTTCAGAAGCGACATCAACCTCGACCTTGTTTACGACATGATGACCGGATTTCACGTGCTGATGCAGCAAAATGCCATCACAATAAACTATCCGCTCAGCGAAATCCTGTTCAACACCGTCTTCACTTATCTTCGTGGCTGCGCAACGCAAAAGGGCATGACCATCATCGACAACTTCATCAAGCGGCACAAAGCATAGCTCAGCTTACGCGCTCCCAAAACTTTTCCGACGATTCAAATCAATCCACCCGGAACAACCGAAGAAAAACAACGTATTAAGAAACATCCACCGACAAGCAACAAATATTA
Organism: Bacteroidaceae bacterium; assembly: GCA_017425985.1. GTDB lineage: Bacteria > Bacteroidota > Bacteroidia > Bacteroidales > Bacteroidaceae > Alloprevotella. The sequence continues at coordinate 15,795 of JAFOWI010000056.1, forward strand.
AGGAATTAATATTTTCTAACACATAATTTATACATTCAAACATGAAACCTACTCTCTTTCTCCTCGCTGCAGGTATGGGTAGCCGCTATGGCGGTTTGAAGCAGCTCGACAAGCTCGGCCCTAACGGTGAAACAATCATGGACTACAGTATCTATGATGCGATTAACGCAGGCTTCGGCAAGTTAGTATTCGTAATCCGCAAGGACTTCGAACAGGACTTCCGCGACATCGTACTTAAGAAGTACGAAAGCAAGATTCCTTGCGAACTCGTATTCCAAGCGCTCGACGCACTCCCCGAAGGATTCACATGCCCCGCAGACCGCCAGAAGCCTTGGGGTACAAACCACGCAGTAATGATGGGTAAGGACGTGATTAAGGAACCTTTCGCAGTATTGAACTGCGACGACTTCTACGATCGCGACGCATTCCAAGTGATGGGCAAGTTCCTTTCTGAACTCCCCGAAGGTTCTACTGGCAAGTACGCAATGGTAGGTTTCCGCGTGGGCAATACGCTTTCTGAATCAGGAACAGTGAGCCGCGGAGTTTGCGAAAAGAACGAGCAAAACCTCCTTACTTCAGTAGTAGAACGCACAAAGATTCAGCGTTTCGACGGCGTTGTAAAGTATCAGGACGACAATGGCGAATGGGTTGCAATCTCTGACAACACTCCCGTTTCAATGAACTTCTGGGGCTTCACTCCCGACTACTTCCAGCACTCTGTTGAGTACTTCAAGGAATTCCTCGCTGACCCCAAGAACATGGAAAACCTCAAGAGCGAGTTCTTCATCCCCCTCATGGTGGACAAACTCATCAACGACGGCACTGCTACTTGCGAAGTGCTCGACACAACTTCACAGTGGTTCGGCGTAACATACCCCGAAGACCGCCCCGAAGTAGTAGCTCGCTTTGCTAAGCTCGGCGAAGATGGCATTTACCCCGCTAACATGTTCTAAAATCAGCATAAAGTTTGAACGCGGCTAACATAAGCCCTTCAAATCAAATGCAAAACCAACACCATTATATTATATATTGTATAATGGCTAAAACAATCCCAAAGTGGGTATGTCGCATTCCGTGGCATACCCACTTTGTTTGTAGGAAAAAGGACATACATCGACCAAAGAATCAGAGACACTGCCTCACCTGATAAAAATCTCTACACTTTCCACCAACTTCTCCATCCATTCATCCAAAATTCGAAGACAAATCCACAAACACAGCTTTTCAACACTCCGTTACTCCTAAATCGTCCATTCAGATTTGTAACATATTTTTACCTAAAACCCACTCTGAAACAAGGAAGATTTTGATGACAAAACCGTCAAAATTCTAAGTTCAAAATAAAAAAACATATTTTTTTTAATTTTTTTCTTCGCAGCTAACAATTCAGCTATTTTCTGCTCAAAAAACAGACTGTTTTTCACAACATCGGAGGTTCTGAAAACAACATCGGAGGTAATTTTAACAACCTTTGAGCTTGTTTTAACAACATCAAAGGTTGTTTTTGCCATTTTTAGGGCAAAAAAAGAGGAAAACCGAGTGGTTCTCCCTTTCTGTAGTACAAAGATACAACATATTTGAGCAAAATCCAAATTTCAAAAATCCGGCACCTTGCAAGTTCGCACGTTTTACCCCTTATTTTGCAATCTGGCGCCCCCGAAAACGGCCTTTATACGCATGCTCGAAACTTTGGATTCAGAAAATTTCAAACACTCCAAAACACCTGTTTTCAGGCTTCATGAAGAACTATTTTCGTACAATCTGAAAGCCTGCCATTTTAATATTCACTAACACTCTTCAACTTTAGCCCAAATATTCCAACCACAAGCGTTATTAAGAAATTTTAACACACAAATCTGCATTTCTCAAAT
>JAFOWI010000057.1 GCA_017425985.1 Bacteroidaceae bacterium
TCTTTTGGGGATGGGGTTTCACAAAACCACAACCCCTCCCCAAAAGACAAAATTCAATCGCGCCTACAGATTTTTCAAAATAAGCAAAAAAACTTGCAGATTTATTTGGTCAGGTCCTATATTTCTGTGTGAAATTAAATTACGAGATTACGATGCTCGATTAGTTGCTCAGGATATTTTATTCTCACACAGAAACCACAGAATTCACAGAAGCGCACTGGCTTCGCGTGCTTGCCATGCGGGATGTGCAGGTTCGCCCCTTGCGGGGCGGCGGTCCGACATAAAGTGGCCCCTACACCGTGCGGGATGTTTGTGCTATGAAACCTTATTCGGACGCAAGATTCGCGGACATAAAGAAAAAGGGGACGCCGATTCTTGCGGCGTCCCCCATAGCGTGTATCAGGGAAGTTTATTCCCAGAAATTTTTATAGCCCGAGTTTTCGTACTTGTTCGTAAGTTCTTCGTCGGCATACGTGTCGTGCATCACGTTGGGCTGATTGGATGTTGCCAACATGGTAGTTGCAGCTAATTCGAGCGCCACTGTTTGTGGCTGAATATAAGATTTTTTCATAACTGTTTTACTTTACTTGAATGAAACGTTTCTGACCATTCACGATATAGATGCCGGAGTTGACAACCTTCGTGATACGCTGGCCGTAGATGTTGTAAATTGCCTGAGCATCAGCGCCCACCTTGATATCGTTGCAAATACCTGTCGCATCAGCCTTCTTGAAAACGAAGCTAAGCGGAGTATTGAGATTTTGAACCTGGTAAGGCAGGTAAACCTTGTTTGCGCTCACCTTGAACTGCGTTCCATGTGCGTCGGCTGCTACGGCATTGCCTTCGGCGTCGTACTTCTGCGCGAGATAAAGCCCCACGATGCCATCTTTCTGGCCGAAGATGTAGTACTTATAGCCATCAGTGATGGGGAGGAGCGTTGTCTGCAAGCTGCCTTCAAGCATATTTGCGCTCACATCGGCAGTAGCTGTTTCAGAAGTGTAGTCGAACGCATATTCGCCTTCCGGAGCATTCACAATCACGGCAGTATTTGCAGGAAGCACGTTGCCTTCAACAGCCTGGAGCGTAGCTACGCCGTCGGCTGACGCATCAGTGATGATGTAAGCCGTAGCCTCAGCAGGAATCGTCGCTGCATAGGGCAAGTAGAGGCCCGCATATTCGTACTGAGACATGTTGAGTGTGAAGTGAGTCGCAGCAAAGAGCTTGTCGTACAAGCGCTGGAGCTTCACAATCGCAGCTTCAACCTGTGCAGCCGAAGTTGCAAGCTCTGAAACCTGCTCAGCCTCAGCCAAAGCTTGGTCTGCCGCAATCATTTCTGCGTCTGTCAAGCCGCCAAAGCCTTCGTTGTACTGAATATCTGTGTAAGCGTCGTGACCATCTGCGGTGAAGCCAAACTCAGACATCGCGAAGAAGTAGCGATCATTGTATTTTTCACTACCGGGACCATCTGATTCTTTCACAACGAAGCGGAAGTACTTGTAACCCTCAGCGTTGTCGATTGTTTCGGAAGTCCAAGAAATTCCTAATTCAGTATAGCTTGGCAATGGATTGACTGCGTCGGAAGAAGTGTAGGTATTCATGAGCACATAATCCGTACCATTCTTACTACCCTGGAGTTCAATCTTAGTAGGTGCAGGAGAAGTAGAAGTTGCGTTTTGACCCATACGCGTTGCATAAGTAAATGTGAACGCTTCGAGGGGCATTTCGTCATTCAGAGCCACCTGCACATAATGGTCTTCGCCCACGGAAGTACCGTCCCACTGAGTATGCATGTAAGTTCCCGTGTTGCCATCAAGGAGCGCTGCGATACCTCCACCATCATTGGTATTGCCTACAACATTCTGGTCGGCATTCGTAGAAAGGTAGAAGCCTTCAGCCGGCGCCGTTGTCTGCAATGCCAATGCACCGTTGAGCGTAGCAGAAACGGGAGTGACAGCTCCGCAGAGGTCAAACAAATCCTGCGTTTCGCCGAGGAGCGAAGCGAGTTCATCCTTCTTAGCTTCGAGTTCAGCGGTTTCAACAGCCTGCTTCGCAGCGAGCAATGCTTTGTACTGCGCTGTGAGCGCAGCAACAGCGGCTTTCAATTCATCAGCAGTAGTAGCTGTAGCCAAAACATCCTTAGCCGCTTCCACCTGTTCATTCACAGCCAAAACTAAGTCAGAGCTGATTGATGCATAAGCAGGATTAAGGTTAGCTGCAAGATTTTTTACAGAAATTCCAAGCTCGCTCACGATGAAATAATAATGTTCATTCGCTTTTTGGCCTGTATTATTTTCGTAAACGCGCATTCTGATGTAGCGGTACGCTGTGCCATCGCCGGAAACATCGATAGTTGCCTGCTGATTAGCGCCGGTAGGAAGACCTTCCGTCACATCCTTGAGCACAATCCATGACGCATCATCATTGCTACCCTCAATTGTTAACTTTGTAGGCGCTACTACATGACCATCCTTACGTGTAGTATAATTCACAATGAAGTCATGAACACCAATGCCCTCGTCCAAATCCATACGGATGTAGTGATCTTCATTGGGTGCTTGGTCACTATAATCTGAATGGAAGAAAGTTGCAGGGTCATTGTCGCAAAGAACCTTATAACTTGTAAATTGGTCGCCATAAGAAGAATTCTTACATTCCGCATTCGAACGATAATCATCGGCAGTCAAAGCTTGCTGCTCAGTAACAAACTGAATTGTTGCCACATCAGCAATCAATGCTTCAGTTTGTGCTACCAAGTTCTGAAGTTCAAAACGGGGAAGCTCATCGGCTACGACATCCGTTGCGGAAAGATACCACCACGAGCCATCATTTTCGCTCGCTGCGTGACTCCATCCTACTACGGCATGGCCACCATCCGTGTGCAAAGAACGATTTGCGATGTCGTCTTCTTCCTGACACTGGAAAGCCCAAAGACCATTCTTCAAGTCGAACGCTTTGTAAGCCTTAGCGCCGGATTTTTCGGCTGTAGCCTGGATTGCAGCGCTCTTATTTAAAACGCCCAAGTACTTACCTGTGCCTACACTCTTGATGTAGAACAAGTCCTCACCGGTCGCTGGTTCCAAAGTCCACTGCTGGTCGGCAGAACCGTCGGTCGCTTCACTGCGCACGTTGCCACCACCGTTGGCATCCATCGAAATTTCAGGATACTTCTTGTTAGTGAACACATAAGTTGAACCTGCAAGCAGGGGAACAGTCACGCCGGTAGCATTCTGCAATTTCAGGATTTCTTCGCTCAACGCACTGTAAACAGCAGCGTAGGCAGCCGCATCCTGCGCGTCGTAAGCCGTCTGCGCGTTGTTGTAAGCTGTTGTAAACGCTGCGATTGCCGAAGCATTATAGAAGCCGGGCTTCGTAACTCCGGTTTTGTCTGTCAAGTCGATTACTGAAGTCTTAGCAATATCAAGCACACTGGCAAGGAGTGCGCGCTTAGCCTCGATATCGGCAACTTCCATTTCGTCGGCTGCAACGCTTTCCGAATTGTCGGCGCTGACCGAAACGACCTTCACCTTGCCCATAGCAAGGAGCTCAGCAACTTTGCTCGAAACCTCAAACGTCTTATTGTCGGAGAAGGCGATGAGTTCGTGGTCATCGTTGTAAATTGCGAAACCAATGCCGCCCTCGCCCTTCATCGTCACGGTTGTGCCTGCTAAAGCGTAGGTATAGTTGCCCTTCGTGTTGGCAGCAAACGATGCATAGCTTCCTACTTCGGCGCAAACCCTTGTTTCGGCATAAAGTTCGAGCGTACCGCCCTTATGGCTCAAGATAGATTCGCCCGTACCGTCGTTGATGAAGAGTACAGCCACGTTTTCATCATAGCCCTTCGACTTCACTCTTTCGATAGCGGCGTCAATATCGGCTTGCGATGAGTTGTAAACAGAATTACTATAATCACCAACAAGGCGGTCAGTCATCACCGTGAGCACACCGTAGGCGCGGAAAAATTCTGTAAGGTCCTCGCCCGCTGCCTGGCAGCAAAGTTCGTAGAATCGGAGGAGTCCTTCAGTACCGGTCTGCTCATACTGACGATTCATCGGAGTTTGGCGGAGCAACTCGAAGAGTCGAGGATAGAACTCCGTATTGTGGCCCAACACATGATAGTAGAGGAAGAGCTTATAGTACATGTGCGTAAGCGCCCAAATGTTGTTGGTGTAGAAGTCACCATCCTCTGCATTGAAAGCAGCGAGCACGTTTGAAAGAGCTCCGTCTGTGCCATTGTAACGTGAGGTTGACTTACCGAAACACCAAAGTGCAACGTTTGCAAAGAGGTTGTTGGTCACTTCTGTCAAGCCATTGAGCGTAAGGAGCGACTGGTGCTGGTGGCCAATCTCGTGAATTGCTGTCCAGTGAGCGCCTGCGTTCGTAATGATGTCGCCATTATAATTGATAAGGCTGTTGCAAGGATAACCCGAATAAGCCCAAGCACCATGGGGATTGGAGCCAGCCTTGATGCTCAACGCAAGACCGTGCACATTATAGTATTCGCTGAAGTCAACACCTGAGTGCGCAAAAACTTTCTTTCCTGAATAAGGCGAAACGAAGTTGCTATTCGCTAATTCCTCAGCAGAACTCAAACCCATCACAAAGCGCTGCCACAACATCATGGCATCCCACTCTGCGACGCTTGCAGAAATATCAAACTGCTCGTACACATCCTTCATACCGGGGTGGCCTTCCGCATTTTCAGAAAGGAGGGGGAACTGAAGAGTCATGTACTTGCCGAGGATAAGCACGTCGTGCTGCGTAGCACGTTCAGCAATGTACGTCCAATCATCGGCATCGTCGCCGACGCCCCAAAGTTTGTCACCCATACGGTTCCAGTAGCCATTGATATAACCACCGGCGATGTGAATCTTCAAGGGTTCGTAGTCAGAGAGTTTGCGGCTCACGGCCTTTACGCCACGCTTGCCGTCAGAAGTGTCGAAGGCATGCACCACATAGTTGATGTAGAGGTTGCTACCATCGGATGCTGCGGGGATAATGTTGAGCCCCTCGTGGAGCGCTACGCCGTCGGCATAGCCTCCTACCTGGTTGTGACCGATAGTCGAAACTACATAAAGTTCAGCGCCGTCTTCAATAGCGCCCTCTACCATGACATAAGCCACCTCACCGGCATTCACGAAAATACCTGTGGGGTTGTTGGCATTGGTGTGGGCATTGATGCCAAGTGCCTTTGCTGCTCCTTCGGGTTCGTTGTAGGGTTCGTAGAGCTGTACGCGATATTTCTTCGCGTATTCCCTATTCCAAGACGACTTGTTCGCATCGGCATTTGATTCCGCCCAATCACCGCTATAGACCTTGCGCACCATCTGCTGCAAAGTCGGCGTAAGGTTCTGATAATTAACATCTGCCAACAGCTCAGATTCACTTGCGTAAACCTTCTTAAGCTCAGTGCAAGCCTTGTCTGCAAACAAATTGTTGAGCGCTTCCTGATAGATGCTCTGATTGCCCTCAATCTGCGCAATCCCCTGAAGTCCCTCAAGCAAAGATTCGAGCGTAGCAGCATCGTAAGCTACTTCGTTGAAGCTCCAAAGCGAGTTGTTGTTGCCTGTGTACTCCCAGCTCACAGGATTACCGCTGCCGTCAGCATGCAGATAGGCATAGTGGCCCGTATGTCCGCTCTGACGAATGGCATAGCCGTTGTCAGTTGCGACATACTCCAACTCTACGGGCGCTGACGCAGGCGTCCAGCGTTGAGACGACTCGTTGTGGCCCTGAACATAGCGACCCGTTTGCAGGTTGCGCAACGTAAACTTTTCGCCCTCAATGGTTTCAACGTACCACTGCTGATTTCGGGTAGATTCGTTGGTAGTGGTTGTCCCTAACGAAATCATAGACGGCATGAAGAGCGATGTGCCCTTCGCTACATTCTTAAGGTTGTAAACCTTGCCCTGCTCGGGCTGCGCCAAAACTGCGGGCACAAAGAGTGCGCACAACATCAGTGCAGACCAAAGACGTCTTAATTTTTTCATAAGATGATACAATTATTATGATTTTCTTTCATTCGAGTTTGCAAATTTACGCCAAATTTCCCCTTATTAAAAATATTTTAACATAAATCTGCCCTCCACGAACCGACAACCTCCTGTTTTGCAAAAAAGTGCGCCCAATCCTTGACTGGGCGCACTTATATATATATTAATATTGAGTCAATACATATTAATATTAAGTCAATGAGCACGGACGCTGCGCTGTTCGCAAAACAAACTGCGCTGCGCCGTTGTTCACCAAGCTATGCAATACTTAGAGCAGAACTGCGGGGCAGGAAGTCTAAGCTACCAGCCACGAAGTCCTCGCGCGGACTTACTTGTTGATAAGTTTCACAGAGCGGAGCTGCTTGCCGTCCTTCGCGATGCTCACAACGTAAACGCCGGGCTTAGCGAGCGAAATCTGAGCCTTCTGTCCGGCCACGAATGCCTGCTGCTTAGCCGCCACCTTCTGACCTGCGGCGTTGTAAACGCAGATGTCGTAGTTGCCGGCTGACACCAACTCTACTATCACTGCGCCATCGACTGCATAAGCAGCGACTTCGCCAAGCGTAGCATCGCTGATGCCCGAAGGATCATCGACTACCGAGATTACACGGAACGTGCGCTGGTCGCTACCGAGCGAGTTGGCGAGCGTGAGCACAACTTCGTAGTCGCCACCCTTGGCATAAGTCACCTTAGCCGTACCTTCCTGGTCGGTACCTACGGCGTCGGTCACAACTCCCTTCTTAGCCTTCCACGCAGGAAGCGTTGTAACGGGATAAGCTGTGCCAGCGATGAACGGACAACCTGAAGTGTATTCGGGAACAATCCACTTGAATGTGCCTTGACCTTCGCCGCCCGAAGCGGTGTAAGTGTGAGCACCGGCGGGAACCTTCTTCTTACCAACAGAGATAAACGTCTTGTTGCCGCCTGCCTTCTTTTCGAAATCCCAGAACGACAAGAGGTTTTCGGGAAGTGCGTCCGCTACGAGGTCGCCCATCGAAAGCGCCACATCTTCGGCTGTCATCACCTTGTTCCAAACCTGGAAGTTGTCAATAACGCCGTCGATACCGTTGCGACCGTGGGCAGCACCGCCTACCGAAAGCACCTGTCCATCAGTGATGGTGTAAACGTTGGGTTCGTAGTCGGGAACTGTTTTCTTATAGCTTTCGCCGTCGGTTGCGCGGTTCCACTTCGTAACTTCCTGCTTCACGCCGTTGACGTAGAACTCGCCACGGAATCCGCCGGCCTCGTTGTAGTCGAAGGTGTAAGCCAGGTGTACCCAGTTGCCAACAGGAAGTTTGGTGTTCTCGTACTTATATCTGAGCTCATTGTTGTTCGTAGCGTCCGTACCGCGCCATGTGAAGCTGGTAATCTGTCCCGTTTCGTCAACGTTCGACCAAATCCAGCCCCAGTCGGTCTTAGGCCAAGAATCGAGCTTGTTGGCGATGGCGAGCAACTGAGTTTCGCCAGCCGCAAGCTTATTAATCTTCAACCAGAACGCCACTGAGAACGACTTGGGATGCTCTATTCCAAGGCTTGAGCACTTTACGCCGAAGCGCTGCTCAACAAGGTCAACACCCTGCGAACCTGCTCCGTCGGCCTTGCGACCTGTGTAAGCCAATTCCACGGCATTCTTCGTAAACACCTGGATGTCGGCTTCCTTACCGTTGGCGGTGAGCGTATAGATTTCGGGCAACGCACCGATACTTTCGCTTGTAATCTGCACAAAGCTGCTGAACGAGCGCGTAGTCTGCACAGATTCGCCTGTTTCGGCATCGTGTTCGACACCGGTAAGCGTCAAGTCGTAAATACCCATCTTTGGCAAGCCGGCTTCGCAATCAACGGCGTTGCCTGTTGATTCGAACACAACATTGCCCTCACCATCGGTGAGCACCCATGAAGCATCCTCGTGCTTGGGGTCAACATACGACATGGCAAACGATTCGTTGGGCTTAATAGTGGTTTTGCTAATCTGGATAGCGTCGTCGTAAACATAGTTTTCAGCCACCATGTAGTCGCCCCAGGCGATGTCGGACTCCGACTTCATGTCGAGCGCAACGGCCGAAACGCCAAAACGGATGCGCTCTGCGCCGTTGAGCACCATAGGTACCTGGTAGAACATACCTGCCCAAGAGGTAGTGATGCCCATGAGGATGGGCTGCTGACCTTCCTGCTGCGCATAGAGCTTGAAGAGCGATGTCTTGACGTCGATGTTGTAGCAAGGCTCGCCGGCTGGCTTGTCGTTCTTCATATTGAAGATGACCTTTCCGTCGATGCCAAACTTGCTGTAACCGAGGATGGCTGTCTTCGTGATTTCGGGCTTCGCAGGTTTTTCGGCAACGCCGCGAACGATTGAGAGCTCGCCAAGATAGAGGTCGAGGTTGCTTGCATTTTCAACATGGAGGGCGATGAGCGCCAAATCCTTGCCTGCAAGTTCGCTACCCACGGTGAATGTGCGTTCCACCCAGAGGTCTTCGTCGGCTTCGTCCTTAGTCGTAAGCACGGACATCGCACCTTCGTTGATTGCAACGGCTTCAGCGTCCTTCGCTGTGAGCACCAGGCTCACATCGGCAGCACCCGCCTTGAGCTTATAGCGGAGTGTGAGGACGTCGCCCGCCTGGAGTGCATACTCGGTCTTGAAGAGGTGGAGGTACTCGCTGCTTGTTGCACCAAAGATGCGAAGCGACGAACCGCCCACGTAAGCTTCATCCCATGAGAACTCGGCATCCAAGCCGCCCGTTGCTACGTCGGCAGCCGTACGGCCTAAGAGCGAAGTGGCAAACCACCAGCGCCATGTAGGCATGTAGTCCTGAACACCGATGTTGTACCATTCCTTGCTGTGTTGGCGCACGCCCTTCCAATTGAAGTACGTACCGTTACCAAGGTTGAAGTAGGTGATGAAGGGTTCCTCAGCAAGATTCCACTTGAGGGCGCTTCGCGCTGACATGAGCGACGACATGCCGTGGAAGTCGTAGTTCTCAGCATTGTACTTCATCGAGTTGCTGAGCGGAGGGCAGTTTGCGGGATTGCGCTTACCGCCGGTAAACCAGCGTTCGATGCGGAGCTGATAAGTGCGCTGCTTTACAGCGGGAGCACTACCCAACTCTCCGCGGCTTTCCCAAAACATATTTTCGTTGTGAGCGCCCCAAAGACCGATTGAAATCGGATATTGCTTGAGCAAGGGCCATGAGTCGCCACTATTATACTTGCCCGCCTGAGGCTCTGCTCCCTGCATATTGACACCGGCATAGAGGTCGAGCGAACTGCGGCCGATGCTCTTGGCATAATCAACGCACTGGCTCAAACGAGTTGGGTAGTTCCAGTTGTAGTTCATGAACAACGAAGCGCCATGCTCGTCTTCGCGACCAAAGATATCATCGTTGTGCGTGCCCAAACCCTGGTCGAAAGTCACGACGCCATTGTCGTTCGTACCGTCGTACCAGAAGTTTTCGAAGATAGGATTGTCCTTGCGCGCAATCTGCACCAACTCCGTATGGAAGGGGATGAGCGCACGTACAAGGTAGCCACCGCCGCTGAATTCCGAGTTGTAGCCAAGGCCGTCAACGCCATAGTAGCGATGGAAGTCGGCCACTTTCTGCGCACCTACGTCGGTCATTTTTTCAATACACTCAGCCCAGTCGGGGAAACTGAACATATTGCCATAAGGAATGCCCGCAACGCCCGATACAGCAACGCCATTCTTATGGGCTACGTCGAGCAAGCCGGCAGGGACGCGTCCGAGGGGCACGTTCCAGTCGCCCCAATGCGTGACGTACGACCACATGTTGAACACTTCGGAGTCGAACACACCATCGGGCAAGGCATTTTTGCCGGACGTGCTGAAAGGCACCCACGCAATAAGCTTCTTGTCATTGGTGGCGTCCCATTCCTGATTGACCTGCGTAGCCACGTTGCGGAAACGCTCGCGAGGCTTCACACGCGAAATGAAGAAGTTGTCGTCCTCGCTGACAGACTTACCCTTCTCCCAACCTTCGACAACAGCCCCAAAATCCGGACCGCCATAACCCCAGTCGATGTAGCCTTCCTTGTACTCCTGCGCACTGATGCCGAGCGCCAAAGTAGCCATACCTACGGTTAAGAATAATTGTTTTTTCATAAGATTGAATTTAATAATGGTTTGCGTTGAATAAGTGACGGGCAGCCTTATTGGTGCAAAGACATTCGACATGAACGCCTACACTATGCCCGACGACCTTAATTTATTTGCAATATTAGCATTTTTTTCAGACATTAACAAAAATAAAACTCATTCGCTCCATTATTTTCAGATTTTAAATGTTTATAAACATTTGTTAACCTCCGAAGCGCCACTTTGCGCAGCAAACATCCTTGACCGAAGCAGGCACTTTTACCACAATCGCAGCACACAGGAAATCCAAAAAACGGGGCTGAAAACGGCTCGCTCAAAGTGAATATTTCGTGCATATTCACAAAAACACGAAACCACTGAATTTGTTTACAAATTTTAACAAATTGACAAAAATCAGAAAATGCAAAATTTTAACAATTATTAACTTTCTGGCGCCAAAATCGGAGGTTTTCGCGCCGAAATCGGTCGAAAAATTCACAACATCGGACTTTCGAAAAACAACATCGGAGGTAATTTTAACAACATCGGACCTTGTTTTAACAACCTTTGAGGTTGTTTTTGCCATTTTTGGGCCCAAAAAAAGGGGAAACCGCGTGGTCTCCCCTTCCGTAGTACAAAGATACAACATTTTTGAGCGAAATCCAAATTCGCTTTTTTCGCGAATTTAAAATATTTTAACAATTCGACACTACGTTTGAAATCTTAGAGTTTACAATTTACATCGCTTTTTGTAACCTCCACTTACACCGCTCGTGCATAAATATGTGCATATTTGCATAAAAATGCCGTTTTATGCATATTTTTATTGCGGCGAAGAAAGCCGCGATTGTTGCATTGAAAAACGGCGCTAAGCGACTTTGCTACGACCCTGCCACCGCAACACCGCTCCGCACAGAAAAAAATCCGCAGCGCCTGCTGACAGACGCTGCGGAACTGGTTATGAATTAAGATTCCTGATTACTTCACCAAGAACTTAGCTGTGCGGATTACGTTCTGATACTGCATCTTAACGATGTATGCACCGGGAGCTACGCCTTCGAGGCTCATAGCCTTGGGATTAGCCGATGCAAACTTCACGAACTTGCCATCAGCGCTGTAAACCCATGCCTTTTCAACGTTAGTAAGATAGAGCACACCGTCGGCATAAACTGCTTCGGAAGCGCCGTTGTTCACAACGTCAACAACGCCTGAAACAGAACCGCCTTCGAGCAATTCGGGCTCGTCGGCAACGCCTTGGTCGCGCGTATCAGCAGCTGTACGTCCGGGGTTATCGCCCGCGATTTCGCAACCAAAGTCCATAGAGAAGCCCTTAGCGTGAAGACCTGTGGGGAGGAACATACCTGCAAACCATGCATCAGAGAACACAATGCGCAAACGGCTCTTGCCGGGCGTTGCATCTGCGGGAACAGTGAAGCTGAATGTGATACCTTCGGTTTCGAACTCGGGAGTACCTGCACGAGTCTTACCTACCTTGAAGAGGCGTTCGCCTTCGGGATCGGTTTCTTCACCAGTTTCGAAAGGAGTAATGCCAAGAGGATGGTCGAAGTCGCCAGAACCATTGAGGTCCATCCATCCACCTGCGAAGCACCAGCGCAAACCATCGGCATTCGCCGTACCGGGGTGGTCGTTAGTAGTGTCCTTACACTTGATAGTCATCGTAATAGTCTGACCCTGGCTCACCTTAAGCACCATATCGCGATGGTCGGCATACTGAGAACCATCCTTCACAGGACCGCCGTTCGTAAAGTTAAGGTCTTGGTCTGCACCGGTCGTAGTAACGTCTGTTACATAGCGCTGCTTGCGCGCGATATCAGCACCTTCGCAAGCGGGGTTCATTGCTGATACGCCATAAGTGTCTTCTTCCACCAATTCGGGGAGCTGTGCAGCGTTAGCACGTGGCACCTTTACCCATACAATAGGCGAGTAAGTCTTCAGGTCGTTTGACACGGCGCGAACACCAACGTAGGGAACGTCGTCGGCACTGTCGAAGAAGATGTCGCCCAGGTAAGCTGACCATGTAGTAGTGCGACCTACTTCAGCCACACGACCACCTTCGCCCACCTTGTACATGATTTCGAAGTGATGAATGTTGGCTTCGTCGTTGAAGAGGAGGCCCCAGTCAGCACGAGCTTTGGCTTCGGCATCAACTTCCCAGAAGAGCTTCATAGCCATTGAGCCCTGAGTTTCTTCCTTCACTTCTACGTTGAGATTCTTAACGTTTGCGGGAGCAGAAATAGTCTTGTCGTTGATTTCGAGCTGACCTACGAGGAGCTTGTAGTTGTCGTCGTTACCCTTAACGCGGAGACCGATGCGTTCGATAATGTCGCCTGCAGCAATAGCGTCGGCAGCAATCTTAACTTCCAGACCTTTCAAGAATCCAGGCTGTGTCACTTGCGGAAAGACATCTTATCAGCCCTGAATTTGCCGCCAAAAAAGACGGCAGCGCCTTTGTGCTTTCAGAAGACGAAAGTGTAAGCATCATGCTCTGCGAAGAAGATCACATAAGACTTCAGGTTATGAAATCAGGTCTTGCGCTTGAAGAAGCATATGACATTGCGGATAAGATTGATAATATGTTGGGTGCAAAGCTTAACTACGCCTTCGACGAAAGAATCGGTTACCTCACCCAATGCCCCACAAATCTTGGCACAGCGATGAGAGCATCGGTTATGCTTCACCTTCCTGCGCTTACCCGTTGCGGGCAGATGGCAAGACTCTCCAACACCGTTTCAAAATTAGGACTTACAATAAGAGGCGCTTACGGTGAGGGTTCACAACCCA
>JAFOWI010000058.1 GCA_017425985.1 Bacteroidaceae bacterium
CATGATTTTTTTGCGATATTTGAGGTCGTTATGGCGGCATGGGGCAGAATTTGCAAAGTCGGCTTGCTTGATTGATTGAAAAAACGTTAAATTTTACAGAAACTCGATTTTTTTTGAATTTTCGTTCTGCGGAAATCACGTACATTTGCTCGCGGCACTGTTGCCAAAGATATTTTTCTTAATTCATCTATGCTCAGGCATTGTTTCAAGCAAGGATTGCTTGTGTTTTTCGCATCGCTGATGCTTATGTCAACCGTTGGGGGTGGCGGGTTGCAAACGATTGGTTTAGAGGGGCTGCCCCGAGCGGCCTGGCTCTTTATTAATGAGATGTATCCCACGGGCGAGGTCGAGAGCGTGGAGACTGAGGGCGTGTTGTTTGCCCGAGTTTTTAAAGTCCGCTTGCGCAATGGAACGATGCTTGAGTTTGATGCCGATGGCGAGTGGATTGAGGTGAAGAGCGAGGAGGGCGATGTGGCGCCCGACATAGTGCCGTGTCCTATTCTTTACCAACTACGCGCTACGTACCCCGAAGTTCGAATTGCCAAGATTGAGCGCATCCGGAAAGGCTACGACCTCGTGATGGCTAACGGTGTCGAAATTATTTTTAACTGCGATTATGAAATTGTGAGTTGACCTCACTTGATAGATATTTGCGAAACGAGCAAGCAACCGCCTGATTCACCATTGTTTATGATTCAATGCGATTGCTTGCTCGTTGTTGTTGGTTAAGAAATTTGAGCTATGTGTCAAAAAAAATTACGTGTCGCTGATTAATTTCAGATTCATTTCAGAATTATTTGTTTAATTTGCAAGCAAAACGTTTGAACAGCTGCTGAGGTGGCTCTTAATTAAAAAAATATTGCATGTTATGAAAATACTGGTGATTGAGGACGACAATGAGTTGCGCGAAATTATTTCGCGGTCGCTCACGGCTGAGCGCTACGTTGTGGAGACTGCCGTAACCTATCGCGAAGCGCGCCAGAAAGCGCTTGGATATGAATACGACTGCATCTTGCTCGACATTATGTTGCCCGACGGTAATGGGCTGAAGATTCTTTCCGAGATGAAGCGCAACGATAAGGATGTCAACGTTATTATTCTTTCGGCAAAGGACTCGCTCGACGACAAGGTGGAGGGCTTGAATCTCGGCGCCGACGATTATTTGCCAAAACCCTTCCATCTTGCCGAACTGCATGCCCGCATCAAGAGTGTGTTGCGCCGCAAGCAGCGCGACGGGCAGCAACTTCTGCAGTTCGGAAACGTAGTGATTCATCCCGAGAGTTTCAAGGTGGAGGTTGCAGGCAAGATGATTGACTTAGGACGTAAGGAGTACGACATTTTGGTGTACTTCATGATTCGCCCGAATCGTTTGGTCGAGAAGCATATTATGGCGGAGTCCGTCTGGGGGGACTACATTGACCAGGCAGATAGCTTCGACTTTATCTATGCTCAGATGAAGAATTTGCGCAAACGCTTGAAGGAGGCGGGAGCCGATATTGAGATAAAGACAATCTACGGCTTCGGGTATAAGTTGGTGCAGTTGTAACGATGCAAGGAGCATTGGCGAGCGTTGCGCTCGAATTCCGAAGTTCGAATGCTCGACTTCCTTGCGGCGGACTTTGCTGTTGTGCTGACAACTGTAAACTAAAAAAATATTTCTTAAAACCTCCTGAATATGAAACTCCTACATGCTTCGACTCTGCGCCTGTCGCTCTTTGCTGCTGCGATTATGGCGTTTTGGGCCGTGCTTTTTTACTACGCTATCATTGCCGAAATCAACGACGAAACCGACGACTCGCTCGAAAACTATGCTG
Organism: Bacteroidaceae bacterium; assembly: GCA_017425985.1. Taxonomy (GTDB): domain Bacteria; phylum Bacteroidota; class Bacteroidia; order Bacteroidales; family Bacteroidaceae; genus Alloprevotella. The sequence goes on from JAFOWI010000058.1 coordinate 1,815, forward strand.
AGACCATCATGATGCGTTCGCTCGGGGGCGAGGAGTTGCCGAGCCGTTCGGAGGGCACGAACAATCAGTTTTTCATGACTGAGGTGAGCGATGATTATGCCCGCACCCATCCGCACGTGTTTTATGAAGACCGCAATGTGTATATTGCTGAGAAGAAGGAATTTGAGCCGGCGCGCGTGTTGACCCACGTGTTCCAAACGGAGCAAGGCACATGGATGATGCTCGAGGTGTCCACGCCCACGATTGAGAAACTCGATTTGGTCGAAGCCATTTTTGTTTCGATGGTGTTGCTCTACAGCGTGTTGCTTGTGTGCATCGTGCTCACTAACTATTGGGGCACTCGTCGCAGCATGCGTCCGCTCTACAAATTGCTCAACTGGGTGAACCACTACACACCGGGCCGCAAGAATGCCGCGCTCGATAATCCTACGAAGATTGAGGAATTCATGCAGCTCAACGAGGTGGTGACGTCGGCGCTCAAGCGTAGCGAAGATTTGCACGAAATGCAGAAGCAGTTTGTTGGCAATGCCTCGCACGAGATGCAGACACCGCTGGCAATATGTATCGGCCGACTCGAAATGTTGATGGAGGACGATGCCATTACGGAGCAGCAGATGGTTGAGGTCGTGAAGGTGCATCGCACGCTCAAGAACCTTTCGAAGATGAACCGCTCGCTCCTGCTGCTTTGCAAAATCGAGGGCGGACATTTTGAGAACAAGGTAATGATTCACTTCGATGAATTGCTCAGCACTATTGTACCCGACTATGAAATGGTTTTCGAACATAAGAACATCACTACCGAAGTGGTTTGCACACAGCCCTTTAAGCTCAGCATGGAAGAGTCGCTCGCAACGACGCTGGTCACCAATCTGCTGAAGAACGCTTATGTTCACAACGTAGCCGGCGGTCGCGTAAGGATTGTGCTTACGGAGCGCACGTTGCGCTTTGAAAACACTGGCATTGACGCTCCGCTGCATCCGACCGAAATCTTCACGCGTTTCTACCACACGCCTGGCAAGAAGGCATCCACGGGCTTAGGCCTGCCCATTGTGCAAGCTATTTGTCAGCTCTACGAACTGAACATTCGCTACGCCTTTGAGCGCGGCATGCACGTTTTCGAATTGAGTAAAGACGTCCTCGGGCCGGATGGCAGGTGAGTTGCAGTCGGCGGCTCATGGTTGCGATATTTGCGGCTGTTCGTGGTTTTCCGCAGGTGCGCTGAAAATATGCGATTCTCAGGCGTTCAGAAATCAGGAATTTTTGTTTGCTCGCCCCGAGCTGACTTTGCACAAAAAGCCCCGTTTCGGGGGGTGCAGATAGCAAAAACGAGGGTGAAGCAGCCGCATTTTGCCTTGGCTCGAAAAACACAATTTGGATTTTGCTCAAAAATGTTGTATCTTTGTACTACAGAGGAGAAGACCAGGCGGTTTTCTCCTTTTTTTGGCTCAAAAATGGCAAAAACAACCTTTGAGGTTGTTAAAACAAGCTTTGATGTTGTTAAAACAAGGTCCGATGTTGTTTTTACGACCTCCGATGTTGTGAAAATTTCGACCGATTTAGGGCAAAAATCAGCGTTCTTGGCTGTGCCGACAAAAAAAGTTGAAAAAAATGAACTTTTTTCAGATTTTATACAAAAAAAGTGCGTTGAATGCAAAAAAAGGTAAAAATCTGAGACATTTTCGTTTTGCGAAATAGAGTTGATTATGTCGAAATTTCTGTTGCTTATATTATATATTTATATTGAGTAGTGGCTGTTTTCGCAAAATAAATGCGTAAAAACTGATTTTTTTTCTGAAATACCTACATTTTTTAGATTCATTTCAGAATTGCCCTCTAACTTTGCACATATAAAACAAGAAACAATCATTACTAACTTATTTAAAACTTAAAAACTATGAAACGATTTATCTTAGGTGCCGGATTCGTATTGGCTTCATTCTTTGCGTTCCAAACAGCTGCTTATGCTGACAACGACAAGCCTATCACCGTAGCCGACTTGCCCGCAGCGGCTCAAACACTCCTGACAAAACACTTTGCAAAATATCGCGTGGTGCTTGCAAAGGTGGAGAACGATGTGCTCGACAAGAGCTTCGACGTGTTCCTTGCGAATGGCGACAAGGTTGAATTTGACCGTAAGGGCAACTGGACAGAAGTTGTGCTCCGACAGGACGGAGTGCCCGCCGAACTTGTTCCTGCTCAAATCACACAGTATCTCAACAATGCTCACCCCGGTGCGAAGATAGTGAAGATTGAGCGCGAGGCGCGCAGCTATGAAGTGACGCTCTCGAACGGCTTTGAATACACCTTCAACAAGAAGTTCCAGGTAGTCGATGTTGACCAGTAAGCCGATTGTGAGTTGAATGGAGTTGGAGCTATATGCTGCGATATCCGAGCGATATAGCTGCACATCCGTCAAACTTAAAAAAACTTAAAAACGAAACTTTTTTTCTGAAAGCATCGGTTTTTTCAGATTCATTTCAGAATTGCTCTCTAACTTTGCACATATAAAACGATAACCAATCATTACTAACTTTTAAAACGATTCAAAAAACTATGAAACGATTTTTCTTCAGAAGCAGTCTTGTACTCTCAGCTTTGTTGGCATTCCAAACAACCGCATCTGCGGATTCAGACAAGCCCGTAACCGTGAGCGAACTTCCTTCAGCCGCACAAGCTGTGCTGGCCAACAGCTTTGCCAAGCATCGCGTGGCTTTGGCTAAGATGGACACCGACTTGCTCGATCGCAATTACGATGTGTTCTTCGTCAATGGCGACAAGGTGGAGTTCGACCGCAAGGGTCAGTGGCTCGAAATCGTGTCGAAGCAGGACGGAGTGCCCACGGAGTTGGTGCCGGCTGAGATATTGAAGTACCTGGCTACGGCGCAGGAAGGTGTAAAAATCATCAAGATTGAGCGCGAGCGCGGGCGCTACGAAGTGACTTTGGCCAACGGTATTGAATATACCTTCAATAAGAAATTTCAGGTCATCGACGTAGATAGATAATCCCCTGACGTAGGCCAATGGTGGCTCATCAGTACAAATAGAAACATTTTACCAACCTTTAAAATTTATATCTTATGAAATTCAGAAAGTATGTAGTCCTCTTAGGATTTGCGAGCCTTGCGCTCAGTAGTTGTAGCGACGACGATAACGACAATGTGACCGTGACCGACGAAGCCATCACGCAGGCATTTCAACAGAAGTATCCCGGTGTGGCTGTGACGGAGTGGGAACTGGAATATGGGCTCTACAAGGCCGAGTTTCTTAACGAGGGTCGTTCGGCCGAAGCTTGGTTTCAGCCCGATGGTACATGGGTGAAGACGGATACCGACTGGGCTTATGCAGATGTTCCTGCTGAAGTCAAGGCTTATGTCTCTGAACATCATCCTACGCTTGCAGTCGATGATGTTGACTGGATCGAAACGCCCGATGGCAGCTACTTCCTTATAGAACTCGACGCGAAGGGTGGCGATATTTACCTCCAGTTGCTACCTGACGGAAGTTTGCTGATCTAAGGACGTGGAACCGGCGCATGGCATTATGCCCGCGTGGTTCCTTGATATAGGAAATCTGTTTGTGTGAAAAAAGAAGTAAGGCTTACTCTTCGCCGAAGAGCCGTGCCTTACTTCTTTACTTCATATCAGCAAAAACTGTGCTGACGATATTTCTTTAGAGTTCGAGGTCGATGTCGTGGAGTTCGTGCCAGGGGAGACCTTGCTTGTTGAGCTCGTCCATGAAGGGGTCGGGATCGAATTCTTCAACGTTCCAAACGCCGGGACGTTTCCAGAGGCCGAGCATAAACATGCGTGCACCGATACAAGCAGGTACGCCCGTAGTGTAGCTCACGCCCTGCATGCCGGTTTCTTCGTAAGCTGCGCGGTGTGAGCAGTTGTTGTAAACGTAGTAAGTGTGCTCCTTGCCGTCGTAGCCGATACCCTTGATGCGGCAGCCGATGCTGGTTTCGCCCTCGTAGTTTTCGCCGAGGTCCTGTGGGTTAGGCAATACGGCTTTGAGGAACTGGAGGGGCTGAATCCAGTGACCTTCGTAGCAGATGGGCACGATGCTGTCCATACCGATGTTCTGAATCACGCGGAGGTGCGTCAGATATTCCTGTCCGAAGGTCATCCAGAAGCGTGCGCGCTTGATGGTGGGGTAGTTTTTCACGAGGCTTTCGATTTCTTCGTGGTGAAGGAGGTAGGACTCGCGCGGACCGATGTTAGGATAGTTGAGGGGCTGGTGGATTTCGAGGGGTTCGGTTTCTACCCATTCGCCGTTTTCCCAATAAAGTCCCTTCTGAGTAATTTCGCGAATGTTGATTTCGGGGTTGAAGTTGGTGGCAAATGCCTTTCCGTGGTCGCCCGCGTTGCAGTCAACGATGTCGAGGTAGTGAATTTCCTTGAAGTGGTGCTTGGCAGCGTAAGCGGTGTAGATAGACGTCACGCCGGGGTCGAAACCACAACCGAGGATGGCTGTCAGGCCTGCCTGCTCGAAGCGTTCCTTGTATGCCCACTGCCAAGAGTATTCGAAGTGAGCTTCGTCCTTGGGTTCGTAGTTAGCAGTGTCGAGGTATGAGCAGCCATATTCAAGGCAGGCGTCCATAATGGTCAAGTCCTGATAGGGGAGAGCCAGGTTCATCACCAGGTCGGGCTGGAAGTCCTTGAAGAGAGCCACGAGTTCGGGCACATTGTCGGCATCTACTTGCGCAGTGCGGATGTCGTCGCGACCGATAGCCTTAACAATAGCGTCGCACTTCGACTTTGTGCGGCTTGCAATCATGATTTCACTGAACACGTCGGTGTTTTGCGCCACCTTGTGTGCGGCAACAGTAGCTACGCCACCTGCGCCAATGATAAGTACTTTTCCCATTCTATATATATTAGTTAAATTGTTATTCAAATCGCGGGTAGGAGCCGGGAAGAACTGCTTGCGCCGTGCGAAACTCAGCGTTCGTACTCCGAACTTAGCGTTTGGAGCGCATAGCATTCTTCAAACTCCACCATGCAAAAATACAAAATCTATATAAATAATGGTTGAAAATGGTTAATTAATTTTTATTTCCGTATTTTTGCACTCATAAATTAAAAAGTAAACAAGAATAGAAAATGAGAAAATTATTACTATTGTGCGCTGCGCTGTTGTGCTCAATGACGACGATGGGCGTTACGTTCGACCCGAACAAAAAGTACGCAATCATGTGTCAGGAGTTTGGGCAGGGTGGTATCGGATTGGGGGCTTATCATGAAGTTTCGCCGATTCTTTATTACGTGTTAAGCAAAGAGCTTCCCGAAGATGCTTACTGGTACATCAGACAGGACGAAGCGGGCAACTTCACTTTTCAGAACGCGCTATCTAAGCAATACATTGTTTACGATAGCGAGCGCGTGGATGCTCAGAAAAAAGGCTTGAACGTAGCAGCTGCTGCCGACGATGTAGCAGCGCAGTGGAGCATCATGTCGCTCGAAGATGGCGGATTTTTCGTGCGCAGCATTGCGGCAGAGACGCAGTATTTCAATGTGCGCAAGGATGGTACGTATCTCGTTGGCACTTACGCTGACTATCGTTCGAATAACGGACGTTTCTATTTTTATGATGAGGACGGAAACCTTGTTACCGAAGAAGGTGGCGATGTGGGCGAAGTCCCCGGTGTGAATTTGGACAACAATGTGGGTATGACGGACGAAGGTCTGTACTGGGAGTGCACAGGTAAGTTGAGTGTACCGGTGGTAACCTCAACGATGGCCGACCCCGTATTGTACAAAATTCGCAATAATCGTTCGGGCAAGTATCTTGCTTACGAGTATGGCGCACTCAGTCAGACCGAGCAGGGAGGTAGTGATTTCTTTGTCGTAGAAAAGAATGGCGGCTACCAGTTTGTAACGCAGGATGGCTATGCTGTCAGCACGTATTATCCCGACTATGCTTATGAAGTTTTCTTCGACAGATATGTGTCGGGAGCTAATATGAATAAGTGGGGCTTTGAATTTTACAGCCATGGCAGTAATCCGGGTTATGCGGTGAGTAAGCTTACCGACCTTCCTGAATTTCAGAATGGCGAAGTGGTTAATGGTCAGTCGCCCAACACTTATTGGAACGACTTTAGCGGTAGCTACATCGGGCTTTGGAGTTTTGATGCCGGTGGCACGTTTACTTTCTGCTCGGCCGACGAGCGCCACGTGGAATATTTGCGTAGTGCGGGCATCAATGTAGAAGGGTTGGCTCCGGTATTGGGTTTCCGCGCGATGGTTGATACTTTGCGCTTGAACGACAAGGAGTTGATTTACGATGAGGGCGATGATTGCTACGTCGTAGCTCTTCCGCGAGCGGTGCGCGAAAGTGGTACGTTTGAGATGAGCGTTAATTTCGATGTGAAGGTGGATGATGGTTCTGTTTATGAATTGCGCCTTGACAACGTCGCACCCAATGCGGATGGCAATATAGTGATTGAAGATTTCGATGCACTGGAACCTCACTACTTCAGCATTTATAAGGATGGCGAGGAATGCCAGACTGCCGACGTGCGCTTCACATACCTCAATCTTGTAGAAGTGAATTACCCCTCTTGTAATAGCAGTTATTATGTCACGGGAAGTTTGCGCGTAACGCAGCCCAATTTGTTGGGATATGACTCGCTTTATGTTGCGGCATTCAAGTATCGTGGAGCTTCGGCGCAGAATTATCCGAAGAAGAGCTATGCCATTAAAATGAAAGAGGCCGACGGCGTGACTTCGCGCGATGTAGAATTTCTTGGCTTGCGCGATGACAACAACTGGATTCTCGATGCGATGGCGGTGGACCGCGCTTGTATGCGCAACCGTGTGAGTACCGACCTTTGGAACGACTTTGCGACTGCGCCCTATTATAAGCGCGACGGCCGAGAACCTAAGGCGCGCCACGGAACGCGCGGCGAGTTTGCCGAAGTTTATTTGAACGGAAAATACCACGGCATCTATTGTCTCACAGAGAAGATGGACCGCAAGCAACTCAAGCTGAAAAAACTCGAACAACCGACGGGCGGCAAGGCTATCATGCACGGAACGCTTTATAAGTCAAGCCAATGGAGCTACGAAGTGTTTATGGGCCATGAACAGGGGCAGAAATATTTTCCTATGACCTCTCCTCAGAGTTACGACAACAATCTTAAGAGAGAAACTTGGGCTAATTATGAGATTAAATACCCCGATTATGAAGAAGAACCCATAGATTGGGCGCCGCTCTGGAATGCTATCGACGTCGTGGCAAGCTATGAGGATTCGCAGTTCTCAGGTTACGTGACAGAGTTCTTTGATATGAAGAACGTGGTTGATTATTACCTCTTCATCGAACTGATGCTCGCTACGGACAACCATGGTAAGAACATGTTCTTCTATAATTATGACCAGCAGGCCACAACTTCGCGTCGTAAAATCGGACTCGCGCCATGGGACCTTGACGGAACATGGGGCAGACGTTGGGATGGCTCTTCGAGCATCTGTCGTCCGAATCAGGACTTTACAACTTTCCTCTGGGCTTACGAACATGGTACGCTTACACTCTTCCATCGTTTGCAGGAAATCGAATATATGAATTGGGAAGAGCAGTTGGCTAAGCGCTATGCCGAACTTCGTGAAACTTACTTTACTGAAGAATCGCTCCACAACCGCTTTGAAACCTATGCAACATTGTTTGAGGCCTCGGGAGCCGACGCTCGTGAAGCCGAGTGTTGGGATAAACTCAACCATTCCAACATTCGTGGCGATGTAGATTATATTAAGAACTGGATAACTGCACGCCTTGCTTTCCTTGATGAGCAGTATGGTTATGTAGCGCCGTCGAGCATTGATGTAGTTAAGACTGATTATGTCGGAGTTACAGGAGGCGAAGGTTGTCTTTACATTAAGTCGAACATTCAGCAGGAAGTTTCTGTTTACAACCTGAGTGGCGTGCTCGTTCGCCGCATTTCGGTGCAGCCGGGTATACAGCGAATTGACGGACTCGCTAAGGGTGTGTACGTAGTTGCCGGAACAAAGGTGATTGTGAAGTAACAATAAATAGAGCTTCGCAAGCCATACACGAAAAAAGCGTGTTACTATTGGAATCATCCATTGGTAACACGCTTTTTTGTGAGTTGAAGAATTAGAGACAAGGAATCGGAGATTCAAGAAACGAGACTGCGGAGCTGATGAGCGTAAGCGAATAAAGGAGAAAGGAGAGACCATCCGGATGGTTAGTTGTACTCTGTAGTCTGTTCTTTGTACTCTGTACTTTGTTCTCTATACTCTGTACTCTATCTTGTGACCCCGGTGGGATTCTAACCCACGACCTTCGGAACCGGAATCCGATGCTCTATACAGCTAAGCTACGAGGCCCTGAATTGATTTTCCTTCCACATTTTTAGGAGGAAACATCATTTGTTGTTGATGATCGCTAATGCGGCGTTGGTTTGTACTAATGTGGCGTTAGGTTCTATTAACGTGCCGTTGAGGAAAAACAATCAGCCTTTGAGGAAAATTCGTTTTTCCTTGAGGAACAAAAATTTATACAAGCGTGGGACAAGCCTTTGTGGTTGTCCCACGTTTGTATAATGAATATCTTAGAATCTTGTTTCTAAAACGCTGAAAGATTATTCCCAGTCGAGGATTACCTTACCACACTGACCTGATTCCATAACGTCGAAGCCCTTCTGGAAGTCAGCGATGGGGAAGTGGTGTGTGATTACGGGAGTGAGGTCAAGGCCAGAAACGAGCATTTGTTCCATCTTGTACCAAGTTTCCCACATTTCGCGGCCGTAGATACCCTTGATAGTGAGTGCCTTGAAGATGATTTCGCTCCAGTCAACGGTTGTTGTGGGAGGAAGAATGCCGAGTTGAGCAATCTTTGAGCCGTTGTACATCTTAGTAACCATTTCGCGGAATGCAACGGGAGCGCCCGACATTTCAAGACCTACGTCGAAACCACGGATGCCGAGCTTGTCCATAGCAGCCTGAACTGTTTCGCCCTTAGAAGCGTTTACGGTGCAAGTAGCGCCCATCTTCTTAGCGATGTCGAGGCGGTAGTCGCTGAGGTCTGTTACGACGATGTTCTTAGCGCCGGCAAACTTAGCAATTGCTGTTGCCATTGTGCCGATAAGGCCGGCACCTGTGATGAGCACGTCTTCGCCGAGGAGGGGGAATGAGAGGGCTGTGTGAGTAGCGTTGCCGAAGGGGTCCATGATTGCAGCCATGTCGTCAGAAATACGGTCGTCGAGCTTCACAACGTTGCTTTCGGGGATGCAGAGGTATTCAGCGAACGCACCGTCGCGGTTAACGCCCACGCCAATGCTGTTTTCGCAGATGTGCTGCAAGCCGCGGCGGCAGTTACGGCAGTGGCCGCAAGCAATATGACCTTCACCTGTTACGCGGTCGCCCACCTTGATGTTGCGCACTCCAGGACCTACTTCAGCTACAACGCCTACGTATTCGTGACCGATGGTCATAGGAGTCTTAATCGTCTTCTGGCTCCATTCGTCCCATTTGTAAATGTGGAGGTCGGTGCCACAAATTGCAGTTTTCTTAATCTTGATGAGAACATCGTTCACACCTACTTCGGGCATGGGAACTTCTTCCAACCAGATGCCCTTCATGGCTTCTTTCTTAACAAGCGCTTTCATTTTGTGATTGCTATTAATGAGTGAAATAATTTGTCGTACTCGACAGGCGACCAACGTCTGCCTTAAATCACTGCAAAGTTACTCTTTCCCTAAAAAAGTTGCAACGTTTTTTCTAAAAAATATTAATGCGGCTCGCGAGTTTTTTAGCATAATAATTTGACGAGATGGTGGAAAACGCAATTTGTTTTTTTGAAAACGGAGTTGTTCGGTAAATTTAATGTAACTTTGCACGGAATATTTTTGAAATAGTACAATTAATATTAGATATGGCACAAAAACCATCTATTCCAAAGGGAACACGCGACTTTGGCTTTGTTGAAATGGCAAAGCGCAATTATATTTTCAGCACCATCCGAGATGTGTATGCGCTCTACGGCTTTCGTCAGATCGAAACTCCCGCGATGGAGAACCTCTCTACGCTCATGGGCAAGTATGGCGAAGAAGGCGACAAACTGCTTTTCAAGATTTTGAACTCTGGCGACTTTAAGAATGCCGTTCCTACCGCTGATTATGACGAACGCACAGCGGCACAACTTGCTTCGCGCTTCTGCGAAAAAGGACTTCGCTACGACCTCACTGTGCCCTTCGCTCGCTACGTCGTTCAGCACCGCGAGGAGTTGCAGATGCCCTTCAAACGCTATCAGATTCAGCCCGTTTGGCGTGCCGACCGTCCGCAGAAGGGGCGCTATCGCGAATTCTATCAGTGCGACGCCGACGTCGTTGGTTCCGACTCGCTGCTCAACGAAGTGGAGTTGATGCAGATTGTCGATGAGGTATTCTCGCGTTTCGGCATTCGCGTTTGCATCAAAATCAACAACCGCAAGATTCTGACCGGTATTGCTGAAATCATCGGCGCAGCCAACAAGATTGTCGATATCACCGTTGCGATTGACAAGCTTGACAAGCTTGGACTCGACAATGTCAACAAAGAATTGCTCGAAGGCGGACTGAGCGAGGCGCAGGTTGAAAAGCTGCAACCCATCATCAACCTCCAGGGCACCAATGCTGAGAAACTCGCAACCATGCGCGCTGTTTTGGCAGAGAGCGAAGTAGGTTTGAAGGGCGTTGACGAAATCGATTTCGTGGTGTGAGCTTTGCAGGGAAGCGACCTTCGCAACGAAATCGAACTCGACCTTACGCTTGCACGCGGACTCAATTATTATACGGGCTGCATCTTCGAAGTGAAGGCGCTCGATGTGCAAATTGGCTCTATCACTGGTGGTGGTCGCTACGACAATCTTACGGGCATCTTCGGTTTGCCCGGACTTTCGGGCGTGGGCATCTCTTTCGGTGCCGACCGCATTTACGACGTGCTCAACCAACTCGAACTCTATCCTGCCGAAACCCAGACGGGCGTTGACCTGCTCTTTATCAACTTTGGCGAAGCCGAGGCGGCACACTGCTTGCGCCTGGCTCAGGCGGCACGTCGTGCCGGTATCAAAACGGAAGTTTACCCCGATGCCGTAAAGATGAAGAAGCAGATGAGCTATGCCAACGTGCAGTGCGTGCCCTACGTAGCCCTGGTGGGCGAGAGCGAAATGCAGGAAGGACTCGTGGCGCTCAAGAACATGCAGACGGGCGAGCAGAGCAAACTTACGATTGACGAAGTTGTTGCTTACATCAAGGGCGAGCAGTAAAGAGGGGCGTTCGAACCGCAAAAAATGTATCGAAAACCCACTTTTGAGCATCGAATTTTGTTGCATATTTTCTGCATATTTATGCAAATGTTAAAATCCGGAAATTTTGACATCTGGTGACAAAAATGATAAATATCAGAAAATGCGAAATTTTAACAATTATTAACTAAATGCCTCCAAAATCGGAGGTTTTCATGCCGAAAACGGGCGGAATTTTCACAACATCGGACTTCCGAAAAACAACATCGGACTTATTTTTAACAACCTTTGAGCTTGTTTTAACAACCTCAAAGGTTGTTTTTGCTATTTTAGGGGCCTAA
>JAFOWI010000059.1 GCA_017425985.1 Bacteroidaceae bacterium
AGGACTATTCACCGACAAAAAATTAGACCTACAAGGCAAAGAAATCATACTTCTCACAGGCATTGCGCAACCTCAACACCTTCACAAACACTTAGAAAAATACGCAAGCCTCATAACTGCGCTCAAATATCCCGACCACCACAAATTCACATCGCACGACATAAACGAATTGGCAGAAGATTTCGAAAAACTTAATGCCGACAATCGTGCTATAATCACCACCGAAAAAGATGCTGCGCGCCTAATGTCGATGAATCTACCTGAAATTATCAGGGACAATATATATATAATAGGTGTAAAAGTGGAATTTTTGTTCAACGGACAAAAAGATTTCGACACACAAATCGACAAATTCTTGCGCAATCAAAACCTATTTTAGTAGCGAGTAACGAGTAGCGAATAGCAAGACTTTTGCAAAAACTAAAAAATAAAGAAAAAAGTATGGTTATTCAATAAAAAATTAGTAACTTTGCACGCTTATTAGATTATAGCGTTAATGGATAATCATTACTAACTAATAACTAATCATTAATCACTATTTTATATACTTAAATCTTATGGCTGAAAAGAAATTAAATCTCTTGGCTGATTTCCCTGCTATCACAACAGAAGAGTGGATGGCAAAAATCAATGCAGACCTCAAAGGAGCTGATTTTGAGAAAAAGCTCGTTTGGAAAACTAATGAAGGGTTTAATGTGATGCCTTTTTATCGTTTGGAAGACGTTGCTGAATTGAAAACAACTACTTCAGCACCGGGCGAGTTTCCATACGTGCGTGGCACCAAAACCGACAACGATTGGTACGTTCGTCAAGACATTGACGCAACATGTGCAAAAACAGCTAACGCTAAAGCACTTGACGTACTCAACAAAGGTATTAACTCACTCGGTTTCATTCTTAACAAACAAGAATTGAGCGCTGAATACATCGCTACACTTCTTAACGGCATTTGCCCAGAATGCGTAGAGTTGAACTTCCGCGTATGCATCCGTTGCGCAGCTCAATTGGCTACACTTTTGGCTGACTATTTCAAAGCTCAAGGTGCTGATCTTGCAAAAGTTGAAGGTTCTATCAACTGCGACCCAATCAACCGCATGTTGTTGAAAGGCAAAGAACTCAACCAAGCAGAAGTTGCAGAAATCGCTGTTGCTACAGTGAAAGCTGCTGCTGCTCTTCCTAAATTCCGCGTAATCGGTGTTAACTCACTCAGCCTTAACAATGCTGGTGCATACTGCTCACAAGAGCTTGGTTATGCTCTCGCTTGGGGTGCTGAATATATGACTATGCTTACAGAAGCAGGTCTTACAGCTGATGAAGCAGGTAAAGCTATCAAATTCAACATGGGTGTTGGTGGCAACTACTTCATGGAAATCGCTAAATTCCGCGCTGCTCGTATGTTGTGGGCTATGATTGTTAAAGCTTACGCTCCTGCTTGCGATTGCGCTGCAAAAATGCGTGTACACGCTGAAACTTCTACATTCAACAAAACTATCTACGACGCACACGTAAACCTTCTCCGTACACAAACAGAGGCTATGAGTGCAACTATCGCAGGTGTTGACTCGTTGACAGTTAATGGTTTCGACGTAACATATAAAGAAAGCGACGATTTCTCAGAACGTATCGCTCGCAACCAACAACTTCTCCTTAAAGAAGAATCACACTTCGACAAAGTAACTGACCCATCGGCTGGTTCATACTATATCGAAAACCTCACAAACAGCATCGCTGAACAAGCTTGGAAACTCTTCCTCGAAATCCAAAACGAAGGTGGTTTCTTTGCTGCTGTTGAAGCTGGTAAAGTTCAAGAAGCTATGAAAGCTACTTCAGCTAAACGTCTTAAAGATGTTTCTGCTCGTAAAGAAGTTCTTCTTGGTACAAACCAATTCCCTAACTTCAGCGAAATGGCTGCAGAAAAAATCACTAAAGAGGCTTGCACTTGCACAAACTGCGGTTGCGAAACTCCACGTGGTTTGGCTACATTGCCAACTGTACGCGCTGCTCAAGAGTTTGAAGACCTTCGTCTTGCTACTGAACGTTCGGCTAAACGCCCTAAAGCATTTATGCTTACAATTGGTAACTTGGCTATGCGTCTTGCTCGTGCACAATTCTCTTGCAACTTCTTTGCTTGCGCTGGTTACGAAGTAATCGACAACCTCGGTTTCGAAACTGTTGAAGCTGGTGTTGAAGCTGCTCAAAAAGCTGGTGCTGACATCATCGTTCTTTGCTCAAGCGACGACGAATATGCAGAATACGCTCCTGC
>JAFOWI010000060.1 GCA_017425985.1 Bacteroidaceae bacterium
GTGGGATGCGAAGGAAATCATGATTTCAATGGGCGCGCATGCCACGACGGAGAATCTGGACCATTGCCCGGACTTCACCGTGGCTTTCGCTACGAAGAGCACGATGGTGGCTGCTGACTTCGTGGGAATCGTGAGTGCTAAAAACGATCCCGCAAAGATGCAGAAGACAGGCTGGACTGCCGTGAAGTCTGCGCATGTCAATGCTCCCGTATTCACCGACTTCCCCATGACCTTGGAATGTCGTATCGTCAAGAAGATGGATGTGAGCGACGAGGGCTACTACATCGTGGCAGAAATCGTGAACATCCTCGTTGATGAGCAATACCTCAACACGGAAGGTCTGCCCGATGTTGACCGTATGCAACTCATCACCTACAACCCCATTAACCATACCTACCACGCTCTGGGCGAACAAGTGGGCAAGGCATTTTCGGACGGCAAGGCGCTGAAGTAGCAATCATTAAATCATGAACTCAATATGGAAAGTTTCATCATCTACCCTCTCGCAGTCCTTTTCCTTGTGCTTGCCCTCGTGGTTTATTTCGGCAAAGGCGATTGGCTCATTGCGGGATACAACACCGCCTCTGAAAAGGAACGTGCACAGTACAACATCAAGCGCCTGCGCCTTATCATTACCCTTCTGATGCTCCTCTCGGCAGTCTTCGTCGTAGTCTTGCTTCACTTTCCATCTATCAGCATCATCGCCACCCCCATCTTTGTCGTCGTCACCCTCATTGGCGTGGTGCTGGCAAATACTTGGGCGAAGAAGTAAATTTATCTCCGAGTTAGTTGAAATTATCGCCTGATTAATTCAAACTAACTCGGAGATAATTTTTTTGCCATCTCGGGAACCTTTTCGTACTTTGTGCGTATGCAGTTATGAATGGTCCATTTTACTCACACGAAATTCTAACTGTAAACAACTCAAAATTTGTATTCCTATGAAGACACATAGATGTATCCTCGCTCTTGCCTTATTCGTGGCAACCGCAAATTCACTCTTGGCACAACGACCTGAACCCGTGCTTCCCGTCATCGTTTCCGGACAGGACTCGATATGGTATGCCCATCAAGCAGAGGCTTGGGAAGCGGAGGTAAAGAAACACCCGAAGTCCGAGGAGGCTTGGCGCAATTTGTTTAATGCAAAGTATTATCTGAAGTTTTGGTTTGATGGACTGAAGGAACCGACTTCTGCAGAAAACTCCGTACTAACGCGCATGGAGCAGGCGATTCCTGGGACGTTCACCTACAACTATTGCCGCCACACGATTTCCATGTCGAGCGACTTTGAATTTGCGGAGCGCGCACTCACAATGATTCCCGATGATGTGAGCCATGAAACGGTGGATGGTCTTTTGGGGTACCTTTGGCGCACGGGGGCTGACCTCGACAAGGGGAAGCGTGGGGCGCAATTCAACGAATTACTGAAAAGGCAGTACGAGGGTGGTTACTATCCCGATTTCGCCCTGCGCTACAACTACAATCAGTTGGAGGGTATGCCCGAGAACGCCATTTATATCGGGCACGGCGACCTCGACCTCTTCCCGAAAATCATGATGCAGCGGGCGATGAAATTGCACGAGGATAAGTTCATTGTGGTGAGTTCCTTCCTTTATATCCCCAACTATCGCGATGGTATCTGTAAGCATCTTGGCATTCCGCCTTATGAAGTTGAGGCAGCGCAATTCCGACTCTCCCAATTCATTCATTACCTGAGTGAGCAGACGGACAGACCTGTTTATTTGAATGCCTCGGTGCCCTATAATTTAGAGACCTCAGCGAACGAGGATATCAAGGAGTTTTGCGAATGCCTCTACCAAGAGGGACTCCTGTTGAAGTTTAGTTCCACGCCTTACGACAATGCGGCGGCTGCGCTACGTGCCTTTGAAAAGTACCACTTGGAGTACCTTACCGAACCCCGCTTCCGCACAGAGAACTACTGGAAGGGAAGCGAAAAGTTGCAGGTGAATTACGTCACGCTCCTGCCCAAATTCATTCAGCGATTTAAGGCGGCAGGAGATGAGAAGCGTGCGCAGTGGTTGTACCGCACATTGCGTGCCTCCATCACAAATACGCAACTGGACGAAACAACAAAGCAACGCTATTTGCAACATCTTGAAAACTTCCGCCCATGATACGCCTCTTCCGTAAGACCTCGCTCACCACATTGACCGATGAGCAGTTGATGAGTAGGGTGGGAACGGGGCAGGACGAGAAAGCGTTCAACGAACTCTACTCGCGCCATGCCCGACGATTGATGGGTTTCTTCCTGCGCGCCTTTCGCTACGACGAGGACGAGGCTGCCGATGCATGTCAAGAAACCTTTCTGAAAGTGTGGCAGGCAGCCGAGCTATTCAACCCTACCTCTGCCTTCCGCCCTTGGCTTTATACTATTGCTTACAACCTTTGCCGCTCGCGCTTTCGGCATTCCGAGCAAGCCGAGCGCTATCGTTCTGAGCAACTTGCCACAACCGCCGACGAATATACCGATGCTTGTGAACTGCAATTAGACAATGCCACGCTGCAGCGCGCATTGGCAAGCGTTTTAGCCAACTTGCCGCAGGAGAGTCGCACCCTCTTTGCCCTGCGCTTTGAGGAAGAACTCTGCATCAAGCAAGTGGCGCAAGTGTTGAACATTCCCGAGGGCACGGTGAAGTCCAAGGTGCACCGCCTGCTCTGTCAACTCAAACAACAACTCCACGACTATGAATAGATTTGAACAACAAATATTCCAAGCTGCCCAAGCATTGCGCGACCGGCACGATGCCACGTTGAAAGTGCCCAACCCGCCAAAAGTGAACGGACATAAAAAGGGCGCACCGCTCAAGTGGTGGCTGTCCACTGCCGCCGCCCTTTGCATTGGTTATCTCGTAGGAAGCACCATGCCTTTCGCTTCCTCACCTGCGCCTACCACGCTTGCTGCAGTAACCGAACCCACCATTCAGCGCGACACGATTTTTACCACCATCCGCGATACGCTCTTCCTCGACCGTGAGGTGCCCGTTTACCTTCCAGCACCTGCGGATCAAAACCTCGCAGTAGTCCTTCCTCAAACAGATTCTCTGCAAACCGCTCCCAATTCCACTGCCGCTGCTCCCAACAAGGAAATGGGCAAGAGCATCCTCGACGATACCATCCACTTTGCCCTGTTGGTTTCCATGTAATAAAAAACCGCCTGTCCCTTTCGCGAGGAACAGGCGGTTTTTGTTGAATTGTCCAGAATTACATCCCAAAACTTGCCCGCACTTCAGTCGCCAGCATTTCTGAGTGCCAAAAAATGCTCGCACTTCAGTCGCCTGCATTTCTGAGTGCCAAAAAATGCCCGCACATCAGTCGCCAGCATTTCTGAGTGCTAAAAAATGCCAGCGGGACCCCAGCGAGCATTTCTGAGTGCTAAAAAAATGCCAGCGGGACCCCAGCGAGCATTTCTGAGTGCTAAAAAATGCCAGCGGGACCCCGGCGAGCATTTCTGAGTGCCAAAAAACGCCAGCGGGACTCCGGCGAGCATTTTTCAGAGTCCTCCAAGTCGGGAGACCACCTTTTTGACCGTTTTTACTCCCGTCCCACA
>JAFOWI010000061.1 GCA_017425985.1 Bacteroidaceae bacterium
AAAAAGGAAAGCTTATGATGACACGTGAAGAAATCCTCTCGATCGAGGAGTACTGTGCAGAGCATAAGATCTCGCACAAGAAGCGTCTGGAAGAACTCGGAGTACCGTTCTGGAATTTCTAATCTTCACATTTCCGCTTGAGGCACAACTTATACCGGTCCCTATGTTTTCGATAACTCCGCCGGCTATTATTGCTTCGCCATTGAAGCACAATGTCTGCGTAGTCGATTCATTCCTGAAAGTTCCTCCATTTACATGCGTAGTTGTGCCATCTGCCGTCCATATACTACGACAATAGTCATCTCCAACACTACCAAGATAAGAATTTTCAAAAGTTCCTCCTTCAATTGTCAGAGTTCCTTCTAATGCATAGTTCGCAATAACTTCACTATTACCTATGCACTGAAAATAACCATCGTTAATCGTAAAATCACCCTTCACGAGCAATACGCAGTTAGTACAGATGAATTTTCCACCATTGATTTCGGTAGTTGTACCCTCAGCAATATAGCAACAACGACGGGAGTTTGAATCATCGCCATCCTCCGCAATACTCTTAAATATGCCATCGTTGATTGTAAGTTTTCCGGATTTGCAAAAATTCAGAATTACCGAACCATCGTCTGCGCATTGGAACAAACCGCCATTAATCGTAGCTTCTCCATTAAAGCACATGACTTGGTTAACACTGGTAAAACTTCCCCCATTAATCTCAGTAATACTTTCTTCATCACTCCAAACACAACGGCGATAATCGGTATCTTCCTCGTCTAAGCCTACTAAATTACTAAATTCCCCAGCCTCAATCACTAAGGAACCATAATTATTAAAGATACCGCAATTTCCTTGCACTACATTTATTTTACCCGTTCCTTCCGTATCCGTAATGCGAATTTTACCGTAATTATAAAATCCGTATTCTTCAATATTAATAGTGAAGCCATTCAAATTTAATTCAACATTTTGGTTTTCCTCGATTCTTATATGATTCATATCTACGCTCTGCAACAAGGTAATCTGCGTCAACTCACCATTTTCAGGAACCAAGTCCAAAGCTATTTTCAAAGAAGGACATTCAATGTCGCCCACCTTTGCAACGACCGGTAGAGACGTTGCTGGAACACAATCCAAGTAAGCTTCCTGTCCTCCTCTATAATCATAGTTCGATGAAACCAAAGCATCTAATGCAAAAATGCCATTATAGCTTCCTCCCCAACCCCAATTTACACTAAAAGTATTCTGATCCGTGTAGCCATCCAAAATGAAAGCATGTCCACTCCCATCACCTTCGAGTGGAGACCCTGAATAAAGAATAGGACGCTTCATATCCAACTCTGAACACAACATTGAGTACCACTCTGCAGTTGAATATTCTTCTCTTATCTTGCGTATTCCCGGATTTAACCCAAAATGCACAAGAATTTCACTCTTACCATAATATGCAGAGGTTGCTTCATAGGAATAATCAGCTTGTATTGCAGCACCTATATCCGCCATCAACTGCGCTACACACGTAGCTTGCTCATGGTCGTATTGTCCGCTTTTGTACTCCAAAGGCATCTTATCCCACTTATATTCATGATCCAAGTTTCTTGGCGCTACATAGACACCACTACTTTCACAAGTATATTCTTGAGTTACGCCCCTTCCGCGCTCAGGAAAACCATAATACTTCATCATAATAGCATACGCCGTAGAAGTGCAACCCGTCAAGCTGCGATTTCTTCCATCAAGCGGACATTGCATATTGTAAGGAGCATCTTGGTTCCACTTAGCGGTTTTCAGTTGTACAACACAGTTGCTATATTCAGGCAACGCCCACTCTTGCGCGACTTTCTCGCTTTGCTGAAGTCCTTGTTGTCTTGCATATAAAATCTGAGTTTCGATTTCGCTCAGCCATTCAAGCATTGCTGGAGGGAAATGCCCAATACTGTCGCACTCTATATTATTAAATGAGTAGCCGAGAATTGGTCTTACAATGTCGTCACCCGAAACTACAACAAACCCCTCATTATTTTCACCGTGAAAAATATGAAATGCGGGATGTTCAGCACGAGAAACGCGGGATTTAGTTTGTCCCTCGTACGAATTAAGCGGAACAAACTTCTTATTGAAACACCCCATCGAATCCATAAACTTTTTCGCCATAGCGGCAGCACTTTCCAGAGAAACAACTTCTGCGTTTGCATTCGTACAACAAAGAAACAAAGACATCCACGCTGTAAAAATCTTCTTGTAATTCATTCCCTCTAAAATTAAATTTTTCTTATAGAACAAACTTTTCAATTTTTCAACCGCTTATGCAATATCACACCGCACATTAACGGTACTCATTAATTAAGCATGCGACAAAATTAAAGATTTTACGAACGAAATAAAAGATTTTTTCAAAAAAATGATTCTTGCAAACAGAACAGCTTTATATTTTAGTCGCAACAAACGGAAAAAATGCTCATAAGTCTATAAAAAACTTTCAAAATCTTCATACAATTAAAAAATATCATTACCTTTGCGCTGTTTAAGATAAAAATCGGATAACATGTTTGTTACCCATTGTATTTAAATCCGCCTTTACCTTCAGTTTAGACCGCAATACGATTAAAGATATCGGTCATTACAATTTTCCTATTATGTAGCGAAGGAGAGGCCCTTTCATTAAAGCCAAACGACATAAGCTTTATGCCCATTTACACGCACGATCAATTAATGATGGTTGACGTCAAGCAGCTACAATCAATAGCAGCGGACTTCAACCTCGAACACAAGGATAGCGATAATAAAGAGCTATTGGTACAAGAAATTATCGAAGCACAAGCTAAAGAAACCGAAGAACCCGTAGTACAAGTGAAGAGAAAACGCGGCCGTCCTTCAAAGGCAGAATTGGCTGCGCGCGAGGCATTAGCTAAGGCCACAGAAGTGCTTCAATCAACCATTAACCCCACAGCAGAAACATCGGAAACCACTACCAAGGCTTCCGAAAAAGATACCCCTACAGCAACGCCGCCCGCCACAAAAAAGGCTAAGCCGCAACCCGAAGAAACTTCAGAAACAACTACGTCCAAAGCTCAGGACGCAAAACCAAAGGCGACTCCGGCAAACACTGAAAATAAAGATGAGAAAGCGCCGACCAACAAAAAATGGATAAAGCGCGTCAACGACAATTTTCTCATTATTCAGGACGTACCGCAAAGTCCGCAACGCGCTACAAACTCCAATCCCCCCGCAGCGCCTGCTCAGAAATTCCATAAGTTCAAGGATGACCCTGCCGTTCAAAAACAAATCACGCAGAACGAGCAAAAATCAGCTATGCAAGCAAAGCAAGAAGCTGCCGCCAACTACCGCGCAAGCATCAGGCGCATGGAGGAAAGCGTGTTGCTCGACGGTAGCGGTGTGCTCGAACTAACGAAGGAAGGCTACGGTTTTCTCCGCTCAGCAGACTACAACTACCTCACATCGCCCGACGATATCTACGTATCGCCTGTGCAGCTTCGCCAATACGGGCTGAAGCCAGGCGACATCGTGGAAGGCAAAGTAAGAGTTCCGCGCGAAGACGACAAGTTCTTTGTCCTCCAAAGCGTAGAATACATCAACGGTATGACCCCCATGCAAGTGCGCAACCGTGTAGCCTTCGAACACCTCACTCCCCTCTTCCCCGACGAAAAATTCAACCTCTGCACGGGCCACAACGACAACTACTCGCGCCGAGTTGTTGACCTCTTTGCACCTATTGGTAAAGGTCAGCGTGCGCTCATCGTAGCGCAGCCCAAGACGGGTAAGACGATGCTCATGAAGGAGATTGCCAACGCCATTGCTGAAAACCATCCTGAAACATACCTCATGATGCTGCTCATCGATGAGCGCCCCGAAGAAGTTACCGACATGCGCCGCACCGTAAAAGCCGAAGTCATCGCCTCAACCTTCGACGCACCAGCCTCCAACCACGTTAAGATTGCAGGCATCGTGCTCGAAAAAGCCAAGCGAATGGTCGAATGCGGCCACGACGTAGTCATCTTCCTCGACTCCATCACACGCCTTGCACGCGCCTACAACACGGAAGCGCCTGCCTCAGGAAAAATCCTCTCCGGCGGTGTGGATGCCAACTCTCTGCAACGTCCCAAGCGCTTCTTTGGTGCAGCTCGAAACATCGAAGGCGGCGGCTCGCTCACCATCATTGCTACGGCACTCATCGACACAGGTTCGAGAATGGACGAAGTGATTTTCGAAGAATTCAAGGGTACCGGCAACATGGAGCTCCAGCTCGACCGCACACTTGCCAACAAGCGCATCTTCCCCGCCGTAAATGTTATTGCCTCAAGCACACGTCGCGACGACCTCCTGCACACACCCAACACGGCAAACCGCATGTGGGTGTTCCGCAACTACCTTTCCGACATGAACAGCGTAGAAGCCATGCAAGCAGTGCTTAAGCAGATGGAAAACACGCGCAATAACGAAGAACTGCTCATCACTATGAGTAAACCCTAACAAACAAACACACTACAAGTTGCGGACGAGGAAACCCATATTGCCCCGTCCGCAAACTATTTTAAGTAATCCAGCATTATTCCCTCGTATGCAACGCCTCGAACTCTTAGCCCCCGCACGCAATGCCGACATCGGCATAGAAGCCATCAACCACGGAGCTGACGCCGTTTACATCGGAGGACCTCAATATGGCGCTCGCGCAGCGGCAGGCAACTCGCTCTCCGACATCAAACGCCTGTGCAAACACGCCCACACCTATGGAGCTAAGGTTTACGTCACGCTCAACACCATCATCTACGACCACGAGCTCAAGAGCGTTGAGGACCTTGTTCAGCAGCTCTACAAAATCGGTGTAGATGCCCTCATCGTGCAGGACCTTGCGCTCACACAGATGAACCTCCCCCCGATTGAGCTCCACGCCTCTACGCAGCTCGACATTACCACTCCCGAAAAAGCCCGAATGCTTGAGCAACTCGGCTTTAAGCAAATCGTGCTGGCACGCGAACTCAACCTCCAACAAATCAGCGCCATCCACGCCGCTTGTCCACAGCTTCCGCTCGAAGCCTTCGTGCATGGCGCACTCTGCGTGAGCTATAGCGGACGCTGCTATGCCTCGCAACATTGCTTTCAGCGCTCAGCCAATCGTGGCGAATGTGCACAGTTCTGCCGCTTGCCCTTTGAAGTGATTGACGCCGACGGAAAAATGGTGCACCCCCTTTGCCATCCCCTCTCGTTGCGCGACATGAACCGCTCTGCCCACCTTCAGCAGATGATTGAAGCCGGCGTTTGCTCCTTCAAAATCGAAGGTCGCCTCAAAGACTCCACCTATGTGAAAAACATCACGGCGCTCTACAGCCAGGCACTCAACGATATCATTGCACAAAATCCCGGCAAGTACCAACGCAGTTCAGCCGGACTATGCACCTATACCTTCACACCACAAGCCGACAAAAGCTTTAACCGCGGATTTACACCCTATTTTCTGCAAGGCAAGCGCGGCAAGGAAGCAAGTATCGAAACGCCAAAATCCAAAGGCGAACTCATCGGCAGTCTGAGAACCATCAACGCACGTGGCGTAAGCATACAGCCCCTCGATGGCATACAACTGCACGCCGGCGACGGACTCTGCTTCATCGACCTTGAAGGAAATCTCCAGGGATTCCGCGCCAACACCGCCATGCGCAATGCCGCCACACGTTGCTTCGACATCACCTTCGGCCCCAACGCACCACAATGGAGCCGCAAGCCACTGCCGGCTAACGTTATCCGAAAAATAAGCGTCTATCGCAACGCTGACACCGAATTCGAGAAACAACTTGCCAAGTCCACCGGCACACGCAAGCTCCAACTCAACTTCAAACTCGCCATCAACAACGATGCACTGATGCTCACCGCCGAGGACGAACTCGGCCGCCAAGCATCCATCTGCGTGAGCAACGAACTCACAGCTGCGCGCGAAGCTCAAACCGACAACTTCATTCGCCAACTCATGAAGTTAGGTCAGACGCCCTACTGCGCGGGCGACATAGACATCGCCCCCGAAGTTTCGAGCCTCTTCGTGCCGGCATCTCAGCTCACTGCCGCACGACGCGAAGTCATTGACACACTGCTCGAAAACGCTGTGCGCCTACAGCGCGATTCAGCTTCATCCTCCAACGCACAACCGCAAATCGACGTGAGCCAACTCCTGCCCTCGACACTCGACTACACAGCCAACGTGGCCAACGAAGAAGCCCACCGCTTCTTTACCCAGCAAGGAGTAGAACAAATTCAGCCTGCTTACGAACTGCAAACGCCCAAGGCAAACGTCCCCATCATGTTCTGCAAATACTGCCTGCGCCACGAACTCGGCTTATGCCCCAAGCAAACGAAAGCAGGAGCACAGCTCTTCAAAGAGCCGCTACGCTTGCGCGGAACAGACGGCCGCACATTCCGACTGAAGTTCGACTGCGCAAAATGCGAGATGCAGGTACTCCCCGAATAAATGTACAAAGCATATTGATTGACACAACTGAATATAAGTCGCATGCCAAACGATGCAACTTGTGCGCCAACCGCCCAGAAATTGCACCCAGAAATCAGCGCTTCCGATTCTGAGCAACGTGCATAATTATTAAATGTTAAAATCGCGAAATTTTGACAGATTTTGACAAAATTGATAAATATCAGAAAATGCAAAGTTTTAACAATTATTAACTAAACACCCCCAAAATCGGAGGTTTTCGCACCGGAATCGATTGAAAAATTCACAACATCGGTCTTCGGAAAAACAACATCTGAGGTAATTTTAACAACATCAAAGCTTGTTTTAACAACCTTTGATGTTGTTTTTGCTATTTTTAGGGCCTAAAAAAGGGGAAACCATG
>JAFOWI010000062.1 GCA_017425985.1 Bacteroidaceae bacterium
CACCGCCTACATCTCATTTTTTTATAAGAAAATGGCTCGCACGGCTAAAAAAATCTGATTTCGACAGCACAAAACGGGCTTCATGCTTCAAAATTGCGGTTCGCGACTCTCATATCATCTTCTTTATATAATATAAATATGGGTAATGCGCATTTTTTTAGAAAAAAGTAGTATCTTTGCTCTCTGAGTGGAATGCGTAGTAAGCAAAACAGAATATTTCTGCCGTCCTTGCTTCCACTCCGACAAAGATATAATCGAAATAATCAATACTAAATCTAAAATCTTATGCGAGTAATCAACAAGTTTAAGCGAATGTTGCTCACAGCTGCTTTGGCAGTGTGCGTGGGTACAAGTTCGTTGGCTCAGACTTTCGTTAAGGGCAACCTCTACGTGCTTGAGCCCGCAACGCAGTTGGGCAAAGCCGTGGCTTACACCCAAGCTGGCGCCGTGACTATCTCTCCACTTTCAACGACCGACGGTCTGCAGCAGTGGACCATCACGGAGTTGGCAGGAAGCTGGCGCATCATCAATCCTTTCTCAAACTTAGCAGTGCGTTGCACCGATGACGGACGCGTAGAGATGGGCGAAAACAATGGTTCGGACGAATTCCAGCTTTGGAAGACCGAAGCAGCAGCCGATGGTCTCTACTACCTCGTGCCCAGTAACCAGCCAACAAAGGCGGCTTACCTCCAAAAAAATGGTACACTCGCTTTGATGGACAAAGCCAAGGCGAAGGGCAACCGTAGCGCAATGTTTGCACTCAAGCCCTCGGCAGTATCGGGTTTTGACGACAACCTCACGTACCGCATCCGCAGCGTAGCGCAGCCCGAATTGGTGCTCGGCAATGGCGATAGCGGCGAAAACAATGCACGCATTGTGGGCGAAGCAGTTGACGCAATGAACCGCGGTCAGTATTGGAACATCAAGATGCTCGACCTCAAGCAGCGCGTGGTTATCGGTGCGTTCTACACACAGAACTTTGACGACGGCGGCGACAACATGGGCATCAAGCACCTCATCCAGTGGGCAGCTCAGGAAGGCGTGTGGAACAACGCACGTTGGGAGTTCCAGCCCGTTGAAGAAATGCCCGGAGCTTACCGTTTCCTCTCTGCCGGAGTGAAGTCAAACGGCGGCACTACGATGTATGCGTTGAAGGACGGAAAGATGGCGCTCGTTCCCTACGATGCTGCCGACAAGGCTGCATGGTTCACCTTCGAACAGGTAGAGAAACCCAAGATTAAGTCGCCCATCTGGGAAGACGAAACAGTCTTCGCCATCAACAAGGAAGTGGGCGTGGCAACATACATGCCTTACGCAACCGAAGCCGACATGCTCGCCGACGCTGCTTACTACGCAACGCCATGGACAGAGCCCGTCAACAAGCAATACATGACGCTCAACGGCACATGGAAGTTTCACTTCGTGCCCGAACCCTCACAGCGCCCGCTCGACTTCTTCAAGGAAGGCTACGACGTGAGCAAGTGGGACGAAATTCCCGTTCCCTCAAACTGGGAAATGCACGGCTACGATCGTCCCATCTATTGCAACGTGGAATATCCTCATAGCAACACACCTCCTTTCATCAAGGCACGTCCCGGCTTCAACGACGGCGGCAAGAACTACGGCATTAATCCCGTTGGCTCGTACGTACGTACATTCTCTGTGCCTGCCGACTGGAACGAACAGCGCACAATCCTTCACTTCGGCGGTATCTACTCTGCTGCCAACGTATGGCTCAACGGCGAATACGTAGGCTACTCTCAGGGAGCCAACAACGTGGCTGAGTTCGACATCACGAAGTTCCTGAAGAAGGGCAAGGAAAACACGCTCGCAGTCGAAGTGTTCCGCTGGAGCGATGGTTCGTACCTCGAATGCCAGGACATGTTCCGCATGTCGGGTATCTTCCGCGACGTATATGTTTACAACGTGCCTACAGTCAGCGTACGCGACCACTACATCACATCAAAGCTCTCTGCCGACTATAAGAACGCAACGATGCAGGTGGAAATGCGCTTCGACCCCATCCAGGGCCACCACAACGATAAGAAGAACATCACTGTCAAGGTGTTCGACCCCAAGGGCGAACTCGTAGCATCGAAGGACGTTGTTTACGGACTCTTCGACGCCGGCTTCACTCGCTATCGCGCAGCTGTTGAGTTCGACCTCCAGAACATTCTTGCGTGGACAGCCGAAACGCCCAACCTCTACACCGTACGCATCATTCAGAAAGACGCAGCGGGTAAGGAAGAAATGGCATTCTCAACAAAGTACGGCTTCCGCGACATAAAGATTGAAAACTCAATCGTGTATATCAACGGCAAGCGCGTGTTCTTCAAGGGCGTCAACCGCCACGATTCTCACCCCCTCTACGGACGTGCGGTGACTACAGAATCAATGCTCGAAGACGTGCTCCTCATGAAGCGCAACAACATCAACACCATCCGCACTTCGCACTATCCTAACGCTGCACGCATGTATGCTATGTTCGACTACTACGGACTCTACTGCTGCGACGAAGCCGACCTCGAAGACCATGCCAACCAAACCATCTCCGACCGCGAAAGCTGGATTCCCTCTTTCGTTGACCGCATCGACCGCATGGTGCTCCGCGACCGCAACCACCCCTCTGTCGTAATGTGGAGTTTGGGTAACGAAGCCGGAGCCGGCAAGAACTTCAAGGACTGCTACGAAGCGGCTGCAGCGCTCGACTCTCGCCCCATCCACTACGAAGGTACGCGTATCGACAAGCCCTACGGTGGTAGCAAGTACAGCGATTTCTATTCAAAGATGTACCCCGGTATGGACTGGATGGAACACCACACAAGCAACCTCGACAAGCCTATGTTCATCTGCGAATATGCGCACGCCATGGGTAACGCTATCGGTAACCTCACTGAATATTGGGAAGCCATCGAGAACAGTAATTCTACCATCGGTGGATGTATCTGGGACTGGGTGGACCAGGCTATCTACGAACCCAAGGAAATAAAGGACGGCATATATCGTCTCCGCACGGGCTACGACTTCCCTGGTCCTCACCAGGGCAACTTCTGCTCAAACGGTATCATCCCCGCAACGCGCCATGAGAGCGCAAAGCTCAAGGAAGTAAAGGCAGCACACGAATTTATCGCATTCGAACTTCTCGGCGTTGATGAAAAGAAGAACACCATCGAGGTAAAACTCACTAACAAGTACAACTTCACTTGCCTGTCAGCGTTCAACCTCGTTTGCGACGTGATGAAGAACGGCACCGTTGTTGCTACCAAGACCACAGCGCTCCCTGCAGCAGCCGAAGGCAAGGCGGGCACACTCACAATCAAGCTCCCCAAGGTGAAACTCGCTAAGGCTAAGAAGGCGGGCGACGAAGTGCTCGTAACGCTCCGCGTGGTGCATGCCGCCGACCAGGTATTTGCTGCCGCAGGCCACGAAGTAGCTACTCAGCAATACGAACTCGTGAAGCGCGCACCCCTCGCAGCGCTTAAGTCAAAGGGCGCCTTCGACAACGGCATCAACCAAAACGGTCGCTACATCCTCGGCAACGACAAGGTGCGTGCCATCTTCGATAGCGAAACGGGCGTGATGACCAACCTCAGCTTCGGCGGTCGCGAAATCATCATGGACAAGCTCGGCTTTGTTTACGACAACCACCGCTGGATTGAAAACGACAAGTTCCACAACACCAACAACGGACTCGACGCTCAAGCGCAGTTCAGCGTTGAGGAAAAGAACGGACTCATCGTCGTTACAACATCGCGCGACGGCAAACTCTGCCGCACAGACATCACTTACACGCTCTATCCGCAGGGAGTGCTCGATGTTGACGCAACATTTACGCCCAAGCATGGCGAACTCCGCCGCGCAGGCCTTGTTTGCGCCATCGACTCAACGCTCAAGCAGGTGGACTACTACGCCCTCGGTCCTTGGGAAAACTACTCCGACCGCAAGGCAGGCGCTCTTGCCGGACGCTACTCAACTAAGATTGGCGAAATGCACGAACGCTACGTAAAGCCCCAGTCAACCGGTCAGCGCGAAGAGCTCCGCGAACTCGTCCTCACCGACGCTAGCGGCTTTGGCATCAAGATTGAAACCGAAGGCAACGTAAGCTTCTCTGCTCTCCCCTGGACGGACGCCGACCTCATGAACACTAACCACATGTGGGAACTTCAGGCACGCCCCTACACAGTTCTCCACTTTGATGCTTACCACCGCGGGGTGGGCAACGCATCTTGTGGCGGCGTTGACACAATTAATAAATATAAGGTGCCCAACAAGAAGATGAACTACAAGCTCCGCATCTCTGCGAAGTAAGATAAGACAAACAACGTACGACCGCGGCAAAACTTCAATTGCTGCGGTCGTTTTTAATTAAAGAAATATTAATTTAGAGTACAGAGATCAGAGTACAGAGTACAGCTGCCATGCGGAATGAAGACAGCATGCATGCAAGCGTTCGAGTCAAACCTCACTTGTCTACTTGTACCTAATTACTCGTCTACTAATTAAAAATTAACTTCCATGAACCTCCGACACCTCCTCTCCCTGCTGCTTACAGCCACGCTTGGTTGTGCAGTAAGCAAGGCGCAGTCGCTGAGCATCGACCACGGACCTTATCTTCAGGATGTAACGACCGACCGTGCCACCTTCGTATTTACCACCTCGAAGCGCAGCGTTGCTTACGTGGAACTCTACAGCGCTACGGACACACTCCGCTTTTATCAGCAGCAGGACGGACTCCGCGCTGCCGACACCACTTTCTTCGCCATCAAAGCCGAAGGTCTGAAGCCCGCCACGCGCTATTCCTACCGCATCCACGCTAAAGAGATAAAGCGCTTCCGTCCCTACAAAGTGGATTTCGGAGCCGATACCACCTCTGCCCAATATTCCTTCACCACACTCAATCCCCGACAGCGCGGAAGCAGCCTCTTTGCCACCGCCGACATGCACGACCGTCCCGGCGTACTTGCAAATTTACTGCATGCCTGTGATTACGAAAGTTGCGACGCCTTTTTCTTCGTGGGCGACATGATGAGCTACATGGAGCGCAAGGGCCACTCGCCCTTTACGGCATTCATCGACACGTGCGTCAGCCTCTTTGCCACAGAGAAAGCCTTTCAGTGGGTGCGCGGCAATCATGAAACGCGCGGCGACCTCGCACGCCACTTCAGCCGCTATGCTCCGCAGTCGTCGGGCCACATTTACGGCGCGCAGCGCATAGGCGACGCCATCGTCATCATGCTCGACGTGGGCGAGGACAAGGCCGACCGCCACGAAGTCTATGCCGGACTCATTGACTTCGACGCCTACCGCACGGAGCAAGCCGAGTGGCTCCGCAAGGTGGTGCGCTCCAAGGAGTTTAAGCAGGCTAAGTACCGCATCGTCATGTCGCACTTCCCGATTTACGGCTTTGAGGGCATTGACGACTGGAAGGGTTGTCAGGATGCATACTTCAAGTTCATGCCCATCCTCAACGATGCAAAAATCGACCTCATGATTTCAGGCCACACCCACCGCCTGCACTACGCACCCGCACAGCCCGATGACAACCGCTACCCCGTGTTGGAACAGGGCCACAAAAACGCCACGCGCCTCGACCTAAGCGACGGCAACATCCGCATCTCCGTGCGCAATGCCGAAGGTAAGGAAGTGTTCAGCCAAACCATCGAACGCTAACTCCGCCATTCCTCACACAAGCCACCCTCTCTGCGCGCCTCGCTGCCATATCCGCAACCCAACGTCGCACAGAGGGTGGCATTCGTTTTTTGCAAACGCAACGACCTACGCCTTCGCATCATCTACACCGGATTCGCTGCATTCGCGGAGGGCAATTCGCACTCGTTCGTGCACATTTTTAGCACGCTTGACGAAGAAAAAAATCAGCGCTTCAAAGTGAATATTTTCTGCATATTCAGTGAATATTTTGTGAATATTCACTAAATGTTAAAATCCGGAAATTTTGACAGATTTTGACAAAAATGATAAATATCAGAAAATGCAAAGTTTTAATAATTATTAACATCTGAGCACCAAAATCGAAGGTTTTCGCTCTGAAATCAGTCCAATTTTTCACAACATCGGACTTCCTGAAAACAACATCGGAGGTAATTTTAACAACATCGGACCTTGTTTTAACAACCTTTGAGGTTGTTTTTGCTATTTTTAGGGCCTAAAAAAGGGGAAACCGTGCAGTTTCCCCTTCCGTAGTACAAAGATACAACATTTTTTGCCGAAATCCAAATCGCAACTTTTTCCGAGGCGCCAAAATTTTAACATTTCACCCTCAAATTTGCAATCTTAGAGTTTACAATTAACATCGCGTTTTGTAAAGTCCACTTTCATGCGACTTGCATAAATATGTGCATATTTGCATAAAAATGCCGTTTTATGCATATTTTATGCAATGCGCCCAAAGACCATTTTACGCAGTCTGCAGACTTACCTGCACTTCTTGTCGAGCGAGGTAGCCGAGCCTTGGAGCGAGTCAGCAAGTTCGGGCTTGAGTTCGAGCGCCATTCGGAGGTCGTCGGCAGCACCGAGCATGTTGCCCAAATGATGTTTCACAGCGCCGCGCGCCATGTAAGCCTCAGCGAAGTCGGCAATCTGCTCGATGGCATTGTCGTAGAGGGCGAGCGCTTCGTCCCAACGCTTTGCCTGCTGCAAGAGCGTGCCGAGGCGGAGCACCACGTTGCCGGCTGTGGGTTTCTGCGCAAGGATGCTGTGGTATGCCGCAATGGCATGCTCCATTTGTCCGTCGATAGCCAGAATGTCGGCGCGGAGCAGTGCGTGAGCAAGCGTTTCGGGGTCGAGCGCAATGAGGCTATCTACGTCGGCGAGCGCTTCCTTAGCCTGTCCCATCTGCACGAGCGTAACGGCGCGCAATGTGAGCGCCATCTTGTCAGCCGGATGCGCTGCAAGATGCTGCGTCAGGAGGGCAATGGCAGCGATGGGTTGGTTGTCGTTAATGAGTTTCGTAGCTTGTTCAATCATAATAGTACGACTTAAAAAGGGGCGCATCCCAAGGCTCTTATTTTAGCCTCTGGACACGCCCCTTGTTTGTAGTTATTCGGTAACGCTGTTATCCGTAGATGATGTTACCATTTTCGTCTTCGAATTCCTCAGTCGAACGTGAGTACTGATTCATCGCGCGAAGGCTCATACCCATGCTTGAGAAGCCACCATCGTGGTAGAGGTTTTGCATTGTCACCTTGCGAGTGTAGTCCGAGAACATCATCACGCAGTAGTCAGCGCAGTCCTCAGCCGAAGCGTTGCCGAGGGGCGACATCTTATGAGCAAACGACATGAGGTCGTGCATGCCCTTCACGCCATTGCCGGCTGTTGTGGGCGTAGGCGACTGCGAAATGGTGTTAATGCGCACGTGCTTTTCGCGACCGTAGATGTAGCCAAAGCTGCGTGCGATGCTTTCGAGCAGACTCTTAGCGTCAGCCATGTCGTTGTATCCGAAGAATGTGCGCTGTGCAGCTACGTAAGAGAGCGCGATTACTGAACCGTATTCAGCGATAGCGTCCATCTTCTTAGCCACCTGGAGCATCTTGTGGAAAGAGATTGCTGACACGTCAAGCGTCTTTTCCAGGAAGTTGTAGTCGAGGTCGTCGTACGTACGTCCCTTGCGCACGTTGGGGCTCATGCCGATAGAGTGGAGCACGAAGTCAATCTTGCCGCCAAGAAGTTCTTGCGACTGTTCGAACACGAGTTTCAAGTCCTCAACGCTCGTAGCGTCCGCAGGAATTACGGGTGCGTTGAGTTGCTTTGAGAGTTCGTCGAGTTCGCCCATGCGGAGGGCAATGGGAGTATTGCTGAGTGTGATTGTAGCACCTTCTTCAACAGCCTTCACCGCAACTTTCCATGCGATAGACTGATCATTGAGCGCGCCAAAAATGATACCGCGCTTTCCTTTCAATAAATTGTTTGCCATAAAATAATCTTCGTTTTACAAGCGACTGCGTAGCGCCGCTATCATTTAAATTCGGCACAAAATTACATTTTTTGTGCAGAAAGCCGAAAGCAGAATCTCGCTTTTTCGTGCAAGCAAAGACGTACTTGCCTGTTTTTGAAAAGTGCAAGTCCCATTTTCGAGGCTTATCGCCGCTCGGACCTCTGTTTCAGCGGTCAGTAGCAGCGACTTCGTAGCTCGTTAGTAAACCAATGTGCCGATAGGCTCGCCGTTGAGCACTTTTTCGAGGTTGCCATAGACGTCCATGTTGAAGACGTAGATGGGCAACTTGTTTTCCTTGCACATAGCCGTTGCAGTGATGTCCATCACCTTGAGTCCGCGCTGCAGCACTTCGTCGTAGGTGATTTCGTCGAACTTCGTAGCAGTGGGGTCCTTTTCGGGGTCGGCTGTATAGACGCCGTCAACGCGCGTTCCCTTCATCATTACTTCGGCTTCGATTTCGATACCGCGCAACGAGCTGCCTGTATCGGTTGTGAAGTAGGGATTACCCGTGCCGCCGCTCATGATGGCTACTTCGCCGCGCTCCATGGCTTCGATGGCCTTCCACTTAGAGTAGTATTCGCCAATGGGTTCCATGCGGATGGCGGTGAGCACCTTGCTCTTCACGCCGATAGCGCCGAGCGCTGAGCTGAGCGCCAGCGAGTTAATCACGGTAGCGCACATTCCCATCTGGTCGCCCTTAACGCGGTCAAAGCCCTTGCCGGCTCCCGAAAGTCCGCGGAAAATGTTGCCGCCGCCAATGACGATTCCTATCTGCACACCCATGCTGAGTGCTTGCTTAATCTGTTCTGCATACTGGTTGAGGCGGTTTACGTCGATGCCGTAACCCTGTTCGCCCATCAAACTTTCGCCCGAAAGCTTGAGCAATATTCTCTTAAACTTTGCCATATTAAATATTGAGGTTAAAATTAAATGCTTATACGGTTTATAAGTGAGGAGGCAGGAGATAGAGGCGCGTTCCGTTGCTGCCCTTAATCAGCACGAGGTGCTCATGGAGTGGACATTGCCGGAGTTCGGCAATCACTGCATCGACATCGGCAAAGCATCGGTAGCCCGCAGCCTCAGCGCCGGCATCCTTGAAATTAGGTCCGACGGTCCACACCCGGCTGAAGCCTGCCTCTCGGAGGAGCGCAAGGACAGCCTCGTGTTCGGCTTGCGAAGCAGCGCCCAACTCGCGCATATCGCCAAGGATAAGCAACTTCTGCTCGTGGGGGATGAGTCTGAAGTTTTCAATCGCCGCGCGCATACTTGTGGGGTTAGCGTTGTAAGCATCGACGATGAGCGTATTGTGGGGCGTGTGCTGCAATTCGGAGCGTTTGTTCGACGGCGCATAGTCGGCAAGCGCTGCACAAATGGCTTCTTCGCTCACGCCAAATCGAATGCCCACGGCGGCGGCTGCCAGCATGTTGTTGGCGTTGTAAGCACCCACAAGTTGCGTCTGCACCACGTGCCACTCAGCGCCGTTCACCCTCCAACGCAACACTACGCAGGGGTTGCACTCCACGACCTCGCCCTCAATGTCGAAACCATTACCGGGCGCGCCGTAGCTGACGGTCTTCAAGCCCGAAGCCTCAGCCGTAAGCAACGCGTCGCCGCCGTTGATGAAGACGAAACCCTCGGGCTTACGTTCGAGGTAGCGGTAGAGTTCGGCTTTGGTTTTCACCACGCCTTCGAGCGAGCCGAAACCTTCAAGATGTGCCTTGCCCACGTTGGTAATCAGCCCACACGTGGCATCGACAATAGCGCTCAGGTCGGCAATTTCGCCCGGATGGTTGGCGCCCGTTTCGATGACGGCAATTTCGTGGTCAGCGCGGAGCTGGAGGAGCGTCTTCGGCACGCCTATATGGTTGTTGAAATTTCCTTGTGTGAAGAGCACGTTGTACTTCTTCGTCAGCACGGCAGCCGTAAGCTCCTTCGTCGTGGTCTTGCCGTTCGTACCCGTGATTTGCACAACGGGAATGCCCATTTGCTCGCGGTGGTGGTGCGCCAACTCCTGGAGCATGAGCAGCACGTTGCTCACATAGAGCATGCGGCCGTCGCTACCCGCCACTTCGGGGTCATCGACAACGGCGTGGGCGCATCCCTTGGCGAGCGCCTCGTGGGCAAACTTGTTGCCATCAAAGTTGTCGCCCTTGAGCGCAAAGAAGATGGAGCCTTCGGGGCAGTCGCGCGTGTCGGTCGTGATGACGGGATTTTCGCAAAACAGTTCGTAAATTCCTTCTAATGTCATAGTCTTTCGTAGCGGAGGCAACAATTCGCCTCCATATCCTACAAAATTACGTAAAAAAACGGAACTCGCGCAGAAGTAGCCAATTATTCTACGTATATTTGTACGAAATTTCACATTTTCATTCCTCACCGCTATGAAATGCCAGCCCGAATCCTTGACGCTCAACTGTGGTGGCAGCCTGCTCAGCCTTAGCCAGCCTATCGTGATGGGCATCCTGAACACAACGCCCGACTCTTTTTTTTCCGACAGCCGAGCGACGACCGAACGCACCATCAAAGAGCGCGCCAGCAACATCATTGCCGAAGGAGCTGGCATCATCGACATCGGAGCCTGCTCCACCCGCCCCTTTGCCGCCGAAGTGACGGAGACCGAGGAGCTGCAACGCATGCGCCAGGCGCTCCGCTACGTTCGCGAAGAGCTACCCGACGCCATCCTCTCGGTCGATACGTTTCGCGCCAGCGTAGCACGCATGAGTGTTGAAGAATTTGGAGCCGCCATCGTCAACGACGTTTCGGGTGGCGATGCCGACGCCGATATGTACGCGACCGTTGCGCGCTTGAAGGTTGCCTACGTCTGCATGCACATGCAAGGCACTCCGCAAACCATGCAACTTGCGCCTACCTACACGCACATCGTGGGCGACGTCATTACCGACCTGTCGCGCAAAGTGGAAGCGCTGCGCAACCTCGGCGTGAAGGACATCATCATCGACCCGGGCTTCGGTTTCGGCAAGACGCTTGAGCAAAACTACATGCTCCTGAAGCAGCTCGACGCCTTCCACATCTTTGGACTGCCGCTGCTCGCCGGCGTGTCGCGCAAATCGATGATTCACAAGTTGCTCAACGTCAGCACTGCCGACTCGCTCAACGGCACGACCGTCGTCAACACCCTTGCCCTCAGCAAGGGCGCACACATCTTGCGCGTACACGACGTCAAGGCCGCCTGCGAAGCCATTCGCATCATCTCCTACATGCACAACATTGACTAAAACCTCACCATCCTCACACTCTGCACTATGATAGACTTCGCCATCAAAGACATCATCGACATACTACTCGTGGCACTCATGCTCTTCTACGTTTACCGCCTTATGAAGCAATCGAGCGCCGCAAATGTGTTCTCGGGCATACTGGTTTTCATCTTCGTGTGGCTCTTAGTTTCCGAAGTGTTCAGCATGCGCCTCATCGGGAGCATCATGGACCAAATGATGAGCATCGGTTCGCTCGGGCTCATCGTACTGTTTCAGAAGGAAATACGCCAGTTCTTTGCCGACATCGGCATGCGCCACCGTCGCCTGGGTTTCCTCAAATTCTTCAGCAACCGTAAGCGCCAGGACGAGCGCACTCATCGCCACCACATCATTCCCATCGTCATGGCATGCCTCAACATGTCGAAGCAAAAGACGGGGGCGCTCATCATCATCGAGCGCATAGAGTCG
Organism: Bacteroidaceae bacterium; assembly: GCA_017425985.1. Lineage (GTDB taxonomy): Bacteria > Bacteroidota > Bacteroidia > Bacteroidales > Bacteroidaceae > Alloprevotella. Next base: position 11,638 of record JAFOWI010000062.1, read on the forward strand.
CTGCGCGAGGAGATGAAGTCGGGCGACTACATCAACGCCAACATCAGCCAGCGCCTCATCGAAAACATCTTCTTCAAAAACAGTCCGCTACACGACGGAGCAATGATTATCGCCGGCAAGCGCATCCACTCTGCGGGCTGCATCCTCCCCGTAAGCCACGATACGGATATTCCGAAGTCGCTCGGACTGCGCCACCGCGCTGCGCTCGGCATTTCGCAAAAGACGGACTGCCTTGCCATCATCGTTTCGGAAGAAACCGGCAACATCTCCGTAGCATCGAACGGCAAAATCAAGCTTCGCCTTGGTGCCGAAGAACTCGAACAGTTGCTCACTGCAGAATGGACCGAATAAGGGCATTTTTCCGCCTAAGAAACAAGCCTGCGTACACCGCCGGGCATCACTAAATTTGAAGTCGAAAATTACTGCAAAATCTTCCGAAAAACCAACTTTGCACCACAAGCGATAGTTAACGAAACGTTAACTTAATCTTAAAAAAATGTTAAAATGGGGTCTGAGGTCGATTTGGATTTCGCCGAAAAATGTTGTATCTTTGTAGTACAAGGGGAGAACCACTTCGGTTTTCCCCTTTTTTTGGCCTAAAATGCGCAAAAACAAGGTAAAAGGTTGTTAAAACAAGCTTTGATGTTGTTAAAATTACCTCCGATGTTGTTTTTCGAAGGTCGGATGTCGTGATTTTTTCATCGGTTATGAAAAACTTTATGCTTGATTTTGACAACCCCGAATAGCATATTGAAGCGAAATGAAATTTTTTTCCAAATGTTAAAATTAACTTAATTTTTGTTAAAATCGGAGTACGCGATTTGAGGCAAAATCTGTGAATGCGGAAGCCAAAAAAAGGTGTCGAAACCCAAGATTTCGACACCCATAATTCATGGCGACGCGTAAGGAAGATTGTCGCCCTATTTTACATAGTTGAGCAAGCACTACTTTGCCTGATGCACCACCATCTGAGGATAGGGAATGCTGATGCCTTCCTTGGTAAAAGTAGTGTAAACGGCGCGCTGCATGTCGAAATGCACGTCCCAATAGTCGGCAGCGTTGACCCACACGCGCACAGTGATGTTCACGCTGCTGTCAGCCATTGCGCCAAGGCGCACGAAAGGTTCGGGCGACGTAAGGATGCGCTTGTCGGCAGCGATAATGCCCATGAGCACCTTCTCTACGCGCTCGTAGTCTTCGCCATACTCCATGCTGAAGCTGAAATCTACGCGGCGCGTTTCCTGCACACTGTAGTTAGTCACTACGGCATTGCTCATGCTGCCGTTAGGAGCATAAATCATTTTGTTGTCAGCCGTCTTGAGCACTGTGTGGAAAATCTGAATTTCCTGCACAACGCCTGCTGCGCCTGCGCTCGACTCGATGTAGTCGCCCACCTTGTAAGGACGGAAAATAAGGATGATGAGCCCGCCGGCAAAGTTCTGCAAATTGCCCGAAAGCGCCATACCGATAGCCACACCGGCTGATGCCAACAAGGCTGCAAACCCAGTGATTTCGATGCCCAGCTTTGAAACAACAGCAAAGCCCAACATGAGCAACAACAGGATGTTGACCATGCTCTTAAGGAACGACTGCACACTGGCTTCGACCTTGCGACGCTCCAGGAGCTTCGCAAAAAGTTTGTTCAACCAGTTGACAATAAACTTACCGACAATTAAAATAACGAGGGCAGCCAATAAGCGCTGGCCCAACTCAACACCCGAGCTCAGAAGGTCTGAGACAACGCCGTTGATTTGCTCTGAAACATTAACGTTGAGAAACATAAAAATAATAAATATTGAGTAAAAAAATGTAGCTTACGTACATAGTGCATCCTCCCTAACGGATGTCGGCAGCAAAGGTAATAAAACTTTTTTCAAAATTAAATAAAAATTCCTTTTTTGCTCTCAAACCTTTGCAGTAACTTTGCATAATAGAAGCAAGAGCGCATATTCTACTCAGAAAAATGTAAGATTTCGCACGGTTCCCCCACTCTTTTTTAAGGAGCCATTTGTTACTTCGAAAAAAATCCGCGCTCGGGCTCGCTTTAGGAAATATAATTAATTTTTGGAAATATGAAATTGATTGAACAGTTGGTAGCGCGCGCCAAGGAAAACAAGCAGCGCATCGTATTGCCCGAAGGCACAGAAGAACGCACGTTGAAAGCTGCAAATCAGTTGCTCACTGACGGCGTGGCTGACCTCATCCTCATCGGCGACCCTGCCGAAATCGAAGCTCGCTCAAAGGAATGGGGCTTGGGCAACATCAACAAAGCTACAATCATCGACCCCCTCAACCATCCCAAGCAGGAAGAATACGCTCAGCTCCTTGCAAAGCTCCGCGAAAAGAAGGGCATGACCATTGAGCAGGCTCGCGAATTGGTGAAGAACCCCCTTTACCTCGGTTGCTTAATTATCAAGGCCGGCGACGCCGACGGACAGTTGGCAGGCGCGCAGAACACGACAGGCGACGTGCTTCGCCCCGCGCTTCAGATTATTAAGACTACGCCCGGCATCACATGCGTTTCAGGCGCAATGTTGCTCCTCACGATTGCCCCCGAATGTGGCGACAATGGCGTGTTGGTAATGGGCGACGTAGCCGTTACTCCCGTGCCCGACGCCAACCAGTTGGCTCAGATTGCTGTCTGCACAGCACGCACAGCAAAGGCCGTTGCCGGAATCGAGCCGCGCGTAGCCATGTTGAGCTTCTCTTCAAAGGGTTCGGCAAAGCACGAAGACGTGGACAAAGTAGTAGAAGCCCTCAACATTGCTCGCGAAATGGCTCCCGAGCTTATGATTGACGGCGAACTTCAGGCCGACGCAGCGCTCGTGCCCGCAGTAGGTCAGAGCAAGGCGCCCGGCAGCCCCGTAGCAGGCAAGGCTAACGTACTCGTTGTGCCCCGCCTCGAAGTAGGCAACATCGGCTACAAGCTCGTTGAACGCCTCGGCCACGCAACAGCAGTAGGCCCCATCCTCCAAGGTATCGCACGCCCCGTGAACGACCTCTCACGCGGTTGCTCAATCGACGACATCTACAAGATGGTAGCCATCACAGCCAACCAAGCCATCGCTGCTAAGGCAGGCGAATAAAATTCGACAAAATCAGCATTACATAAGCGAGCATACGTCTTCCGCAACGGGAGGTATGCTCGCTTAATGTTAAAGTTTGTTGTGATTTTTCGAGGATAGTTGGCACTCGCCAATAATTTTTTGTAATTTTGCATTGTCTAAGAATTCTTAGGCCCTCGATTGTAAATTAATTTAACATAAACACATATATTCATCATGAAAATTCTCGTAATCAATTGCGGCAGTTCTTCTATTAAGTACAAGCTGTATGAGATGGACGACAAGTCTGTTTTGGCAGCTGGTGGCATTGAGAAAATCGGCCTCGAAGGCTCTTTCCTGAAAACTAAAATCAATGGCGAAACAAAGATCATCGACCACGCTTGCCCCACTCACACTGAAGGTATCAAGCTCATGTTCGACACTTTGCTCAACGCTGAATACGGAGCAATCAAGAGCCTCGACGAAATCTCTGCAGCAGGCCACCGCATCGTGGCTGGCGGTCGCTTCACTGAAAGCCAGATTGTAACCGACGCTATGCTCGAAGAATGGAAGCAGTACATGGACCTCGCTCCCCTTCACAGCCCCGCTCACCTCAAGGGCTACCAGGCAGTGAAGAACATGTTGCCCAACCTTCCCCAGGTATTCGTGTTCGACACAGCATTCCACCAGACAATGCCTGAAAAGTGCTACATGTATGCCGTTCCCTACAAGTATTACGAAAACAACAACATCCGTCGTTGGGGCGCTCACGGTACAAGCCACCGCTTCGTTTCAGCTCGCGTAGCTGAGTTCCTCGGACTGAAGGTTGAAGACCTCAAAATCATCACTTGCCATATCGGTAACGGCGCATCAATCTCAGCAGTTAAGGAAGGTAAGTGCTTCGAAACTTCAATGGGCCTCACTCCCCTCGAAGGTATGATGATGGGCACACGCTCCGGCGACATCGACGCTTCGGCAGTCCTCGCTATCATGAAGGCTGAAGGCTACGACGCTGACCGCATGAGCGACCTCTTGAACAAGGAAAGCGGCGTACTCGGTATCTCTGGCGTTTCGAGCGACATGCGCGAAGTGAAGGATGCTGCTGACAACGGCAACGAACGCGCTAAGTTGGCACTCGAAATGTATTGCCACCGCATCAAGAAGTACATCGGCTCATACGCTGCCATCATGGGCGGTGTTGACGTGATTGTATTCACTGCCGGCGTGGGCGAACACCAGTGGGACGTTCGTTACAACTCTGTAAGCGGACTCGAATTCCTCGGCGTGAAGCTCGACGAAGCGAAGAACCTCAAGAACTTTGGCGAAGAAGAGATTATCTCAACAGAAGATAGCCGCGTAAAGGTGGTAGTTGTTCCTACTGACGAAGAATTGATGATTGCTAGCGACACGCTTGCTTTGGTAAAGTAAATTTTGAGGTTATAAGTTTTTGAGGTCATAAGGTTATAAGGTTGTCGGGTTGTAAGGTTTTGAGGACTTTGCAGGCTGTAAATGTAAATGAATAACAATCATACCGAATGGCAAATCTTAAAACCAAAGAAGTTTCGCACCTTAAAGAAGCTTCTGTAAAATAAGAAAAGAGGATGTGCTTCCAAGTAGCGCATCCTCTTTTTTTTATCTGTTTTACAATTTTGAATACCCGACCTTACAGCTTACGAATGTTGAGCGTTTAGAGTTTGGTGGGCTTCGCTATTCGTTAAACGTTCATCGTTAATCTCTCACTGCATGTCGGTAGTATAAAACTGACTAGGGAGTGTCAAACTTATTGACACTCCCTAGTCTTTATTTATGCTTTTGTAACGCGTTTCAGAGATTACTTAACGTAAACCTTCTTGCCGTTAACAACATAGATGCCCTTAACGAGCTTCTGGCCAGCCTTCACCTTGCGGCCGTCGAGTGTGTAAACTTCAGCCTTAGCGCTTGTAGCCACACCGTTGATGCCTGTTACTGAATTGTTGATAACGTATTCGATGCGGATTTCGGGGTTGTAGAGCGCACCCATCATTTCAACACCGAAGTCTTCTGCGTATTCGTAGAACATTTCGTTGTAAACAGTAGCAGCGGGGATTACGAATGTGTAAGTGCCGTTAGCTGTTACAGGAGTTGCGAGAGTGAACTTCACTACGTTAGTGTTCCAACCATCTTCCTGAACGGGTTCCATAGAAACCTTAGAAACAATTTCGCCTTCAGCATTTGCGACATAAGCTTCCTTAGAGGGGTCGAAACCACCTACAACAGTTCCGTAAGAATCAGCAAATGTAACGTTGATTACGTCGAGCTTTTCAACTTCGCCAGCAGCGGGGTCAGCAGCAACCATTTCGAAGAGGTCTGACTTGAGAGGAGCTGTGTATTCAAGAATCATTGCGCCTTCGTATTCGTAGTCAGTGTCGTAAGCGTATGTAACGTATGTGCCATTTGCGTCAACTACGTTCATGCGAATCTGCATGTTAGCCTGGTTTTCTACATATTCAGCAGGAATGTTGAGAGTCAACTTGTTGCCTTCGATAGTGTAGTTATCAGATGTGATGGGTGCACCTCTGAAGCCAGTCAAGTTTGTGCGGATAACACCGTATTCGATTTCCTTAACGTCGCCGTCGAATTCGATAGTGATTTCAGTGGGGAGTGCGTCGTAGTGGCCGCATTCGGGGCTGATTGACTTAACCTTTGTTACAGGACAAACTGTGTACTGGAGGAAAGTCATACCCATCTGCTCAGCAGCTTCAGCGGGGTATAGTGTACTGTTGCTGTATTTAATAGTCTTGCCCTGGATATCTTCTACACTAAGACCGATGATCAATGTGCGATATTCTGCGGGAACGAGTGCTGCAACTTCGATGTACTCAGCGGGAAGGTTGAGTGTCAGAGTGCAATCTTCGAATGTGTAGTTTTCACCTTCAACCATGGGTGGGAATTCGCCCCACATTGCTTGAATCATTACACCATTAACCTTAGCGATAGGAGTGTTGAAGGTGATTTCGAGCTGCTTAGTAGAAGTTGTGATTGTACCGTTTTCACAACCAGCATATTCTACAGTAGGTTCAACAGGATTCAAAGTATATGAAAGGAATACCATGTCTTCTACAGTACCGAAGAATTCGTGGTTGCTGTATGTCACATACTTGCCATTAACGTCGAGAACCTTAAGAACCACTGTGAGGTCCTGCATCTTTGCAGTGTACTGAGTGGGAAGGTTGATAATCACTTCGTTGTCCCAGATGTAGTAGTCTTCTTCTGTCATAGGAGGTAATTCACCCATTGAAGACTGAAGTACAATAGCTTC
>JAFOWI010000063.1 GCA_017425985.1 Bacteroidaceae bacterium
CTGCCTCAATATATGAATACTGCGCTTCGGCATCGTTGGTGTAGAGGCACACGAGCTTGCTGTTCTTGTCCGTTTGATTGTCCTTTACGGCTTCGCGATATTCTTCGTAGGTGTAGAACTTGCCATCAATGTCGGAGAGCAGCGCAAACTTGTTGGCCTTGTCGTAGAAGTCGGGCTGCGAGAGCATGCCGTAGTGGATAAAGAGCTTGAGGTCGTTCCACTTTTGCTCAAATTCGTCGCGCGTGTTCTTAAAGATTTGCTGCAAGCGGTCGCATACTTTCTTGGTGATATAAGTGGAAATCTTCTTTACGCTGGCATCGCTCTGAAGGTAACTGCGGCTCACGTTGAGCGGAATATCCGGAGAGTCGATTACGCCGTGGAGCAGCGTGAGGAAGTCGGGCACGATGTTCTCAACATGGTCAGTGACAAACACCTGGTTGCAGTAGAGCTGAATCTTATTGCGATGGATTTCGATGTTGTTCTTAATCTTGGGGAAGTAGAGGACGCCCGTAAGATTGAAGGGGTAATCTACATTGAGATGAATCCAGAAAAGCGGCTCGTCGCTCATGGGATAGAGGTCGGAGTAGAACTTCTTGTAGTCCTCATCGGTGAGCGTAGAGGGCGTTTTTGTCCAGAGGGGTGTTGTGTCGTTGATGACATTGGGTTCGTCGGTGTCCACCTGCTTGCCTTCTTCCCACTTCGTCTTTTTGCCGAAAGCCACTGCAATGGGGAGGAATTTGCAGTACTTATTGAGCAGTTCCTGCACCTTGTCTTTTTCGAGGAACTCCTTGCAGTCGTCGGCGATGTGGAGCACGATGTCCGTACCGCGGTCAGCCTTTTCAGCCTCAGAGAGTTCGAACTCGGGCGAGCCGTCGCAAGTCCATTTTACAGCCGTAGCGCCTTCCTGCCAGCTGCGCGTGATGATGTCCACACGCTGACTCACCATGAATGTTGAGTAGAAGCCCAAACCGAAGTGGCCGATGATGGCATTGGCGTCGTCCTTGTACTTTTCGAGGAAGTCCGTAGCACCCGAGAAGGCGATTTGGTTGATGTATTTTTCGATTTCGTCGGCTGTCATACCGATACCGCGGTCGCTGATGGTGAGCGTGCCGGCTTCGGCATCGATGTTCACCTGAATGGTGAGGTCGCCAAGTTCCTGAGCAAATTCGCCGCGTGCGCTGAGCGTCTTGAGTTTCTGAGTGGCATCGACAGCGTTAGCTACGATTTCGCGTAAGAAGATTTCGTGGTCGCTGTAGAGAAACTTTTTGATAACGGGGAAAATGTTTTCCGTCGTAATTCCGATATTGCCTTTTTTCATTGTCTTTATAGTTTTAAAATTGTTTCACAGTAATAACTAACAAATAACGTGCCAAAAACACATTTCTTCAGCCATCGCTGTGCAAAAAAAGATATTTTCGCGCATTTTTTCCTGCTTTTCAGCTCCAGGCGCTACATTTCGAGCAGAAAAACGACGCCGTCAGATGCTATATTTGCCGGCATCGTAGCGCTGACGCAATTGCAAACGGCGGTGACTGGGCGAACTACGGTGATGCGTACGCACAAAGGTGGTGAGCGCCGCGTTCGACTTAAACCCACTTCTCTGCGCTACGGTGCTCATAGGGAGTTGCGTGTAGCGCAGCAGGTCGTCAATGAGGCGCTTACGCAACTCATTATATAAATCGCCCGTGCCCATGCCCGTGAGCAGTTTGCAAAAGCCATTGAGCTCGTCCTCCGTGGTGCTATACTTCGCAGCAAACTCCTTGCGCGAAAACAATCGACCTTCGCAGATTTGGAGCAACATATCGTCGAGCACGCTCACACCAGTGGGTTTCAGGTGACGCTCAATGGGTTCGTAGTAGGGTCTTCCCGTCTCGGGGTTGAAGGCACGACGCATCTTGAAGGGCGAAATATAAAGGTCGTCAATCGAAAATTGGGGGCTTACACGGTCATCCATAGCTTTCAAGGTTTAAAAATGTTCGTTTGTAATGTGAGTGACGACACAAAATTAAAGAAAATCCGGATTTTTGCAAAATCCACGACGGAGAATTTAACAAAACAAGGAATTTCATAAAATCAGAGTCCTATTTCTTATGAATTTACGGAATTTTATAAAATCCACCGCATCAGTTTTAAGAATCTACGGATTTTTATAAAATCTACCGCATCGGTTTTAAGAATCTACGGATTTTTATAAAATCCACCTCAATGGATTTATGGATTCACGGAATTTCTTAAAACCTACTCAATCGATTTTATGAAAATCCGTAAATTCTTAAAATCATCGTATTTGATTTTATGAAAACACACAATTTCATAAAATCCATCGAGTCAGAATTTATAAAATTCCACGATTTCATAAAATCAGACATGTCGGATTTTACTAAATTCCACAATTTTATGAAATCCAACATCTTTGATTTTATAAAAACCTCCATATTCTTAAATCCACCGCCTCGGACTTTATGAAAATCCGGAATTTCATAAAATTCGACTGCTCGCGCGGCGTGCAAACAGCCATTTTCCCTCCAACCACCCTCACGGAAGATGTGTCAACCACCAAATTCCCTACAACCACCTACGCGGATGACGTGCCAACCACCAAATTCCTTCCTACCACCCACGTTGACGACGTGCCAACCACTGATTTCCCAGCTACCACCCACGTTGACGACGTGCCAACCACCGTTATTTCGGCATGCACCTGCAAACCACGATGCCGCGCGACAAACTTTGGCAATAATATAGGCAATGACATAGCAGTTACTTACGTGACCTTTGGTTGAGTCAAGTACTTTAACAGCCCTCATCCGCTCGTTCGTCGCTCGTTTTTCTCCCCCTTTTTGGAGACTGTTCATTCAAGGGGTTGTACCAACAAAAGTGAGGAGGGCGTATGCCTCGGGAGACAATTTTAATTAGTCTATCTCGTTTTAAATTCCAATTGGGAATAACCAGCGATGGAAGTAACCCAATTTCCATTTTTTCCCTCTTTCAAGGGGGAGCACCACCAATGGTGGGGACAGTTCACCTTATGCTATACGCTGGTTTCTGTATGCTGTTCTCCGTACGCGACTCTCGATATAAAACATAGAGGAAAACTGTGGTTTTTACCGCTTCGACAAAGCGCTTGTTCACCAAGTTTCGGGGCGTTTTCCCTGTTTCATGTGTTTACAAAGCGGTTTACATTTGCAAATTTTGTATATAAAAGTGCATGATATAGACCAAAATGTAAATCATATTATTAAGAAAATGTAAAATCATAAAATTAATTTCGCACAATAATTAAAATTAACATATCATATCGTCTGATGCATAGAGCACAGAATGATTATTTAAGACAAAAAGCAATATGAAAAAGAATTGGATTTACTTACTCCTGTCGATGGCTGTAGTAGCGTTGCCATTGACTTCGTGCGACAGTGACGACGAACCCACGAACGACCCTTCTAAGGTTGAAGACCCACACGACCCCACTTCGGATGCCGACCAAGTGCCTGTTGAGGCCTTTGACGGTTTGGAATATTTGCAGGGTAGCCTTGTCGTGGTAGATAAGAATGGCGAAGTGGTGCGCAACGTTTATGGCACGGTGCTCGACGAATCACAGCCTACGGTGATTTCAGTGCCTGTTGCGGATTATGCAGCAGCCGAAGCAACCTTCCTCGGTTGGGTGGCTCCCGGTAAGGAAGCAACTCCGGTGGATGGCGGTTACGACTACGCCCTGACGGATGCTGATGGCGCGGCGCAAGGTAGCGTTTCGTTCCGAGCTGCAACGGGCGAAGACGGTCTGGTGGCACTCATGAGTGTTGCGCCCGGAACCGATTTGAAGCAGGTGAGCGAAGTGCGTTTCATCGACAGCGACCTCTGGCCCGAAAATTTAGTCTATACCAGTTACACCAAGGGCAATGTCTATATTCTCAATGATTATAGCTTAAGCTGGACGACGGATGTAACTTTTTGGGATAAATTTTTGGGGGTTGATTCAACATGGGATTTTCAAGGTCCTATTTATCAACAAATGCCTTTCTATTGCATTCAGGGCAATACGCATGGCGAGGATGCCATCTTGATATGGCTCTCTCCCGACGAGAATGACGTAGCCGCTCACCCTTACGTACAATACTATGTAAACCCTGAGGCATATAAATACCTTCCCACTGTAGCCGAAGCGCAGAAGGTGCTTGATATCTTTAACGATGACATCCGCTTCTGGAACAAGATGTTGGCAGAGATGGATAAGAGAAACCTCAGATGGAGTTGGAAATACGGAGTTTGGACAACCGGTAACGATGAGTTCCTGCTTGGCGAATATAATTCCGAGAAGAGATTGATTAAATGCTTGGACCTCGACCAAAGCGATGAAGATGACGAGTTAGGCAGAATCTGCGACATAGAATTAGACGACTATTACAGATACCGCTACTTGCGCATTCGTATTTTCCCACCAGCAAATTAATTTAGAACCCAATTAAAGAATCAAAAATATGAAAAAGAATTGGTTTTATATACTCCTATCAATGACTATTGTAGCAATGTCATTGACTTCGTGCGATAGTGATGACGACGATGTGACAAAACCTGTAATTAACCAGCACGACCCTGAATCGGACGCTGACCAGGTGGCTGTTACCGGTTACAATGCGTTGGAATGGTTGCAGAACAGTCTTGCCGTAGTCGATGAGAACGGCGAAGTGATTCGCCGAATTTACGGCAAGCCCCTCGATGAATCTCAACCCACCGTGCTTTCAATCTCTGTTAGCAGTTTCGCGGATGCTGAAACAATCTTCCTCGGATGGGTTGCGCCCGGTAAGGAAGCTACCAAAGTGGAGGGCGGTTATGACTACTACCTCACCGATGCCGAAGGCAATGCGCAGGGTAGCGTTTCGCTCCGTGCCGTAAAAGGCGAAGATGGCGTGATTGCTCGCATGACGGTGGCTGAAGGTACCGATTTGAAGCAAGTGTCGGAAGTAAAATTCATCCATTATGAGCTCTGGCCCGAAAATGACGAATATCCTCTCTACAGTATGGGCGGAATTTACGAGTTGGAAACAACTCACTTAGAATGGCAGCACTTATATTATCACGATAAGTATATCCTTAAACCGGTGAAGAGTAAAGAATTATTCTATTGTATCCAAGGCAATATCCCCGGACGAGAAGCCATCCTGATTTGGATCGCACCGGATTATAATGCGGAGCATACCAACGTGACCGGAAAAGACTATCTTGATACCAACGCACTGCGATTCCTCCCCTCTGAGGCTGAGGCCCAAAAGGTGCTTGATGTCTTCAACAGGACGAGCAAAGGCAATTGGGAATACATGTTGAAAGAAATGGATAAATTAGGGTTCCAGTGGAGTGCTCAATCGGGTGGCTACACTACTGGTGACGATGAATTCCTACTTAACAGCCATAGTGATGGTGGTTTTTGGGGACCGCTCATCAAATGTTTGGACCTCGATAGCCGTCCAGGTAAGATTACCGATGTGATGGCAGGAATGCCTATGAAATATCGATACATGCAAATCATCATTATTCCTGCTTCGCGTTGGGAATTGTTGATCAAACCATCCAGTCTTTAAAAGTGTTAAGGTGGATTCTATTCTTTAGCTTTGCCGGAAAATAGAAGTTTAACTAAGCTAATAAATAGAATCCACCTTTAAAGATATTAATGGGAAAGATGAAAAAGAATTGGTTTTACATACTCCTGTCAATGTTCATCGTAGCGGTGCCCTCCTTGACGTCGTGCGACGAAGAAGACGTTCCCCAGCCAGCAGAAATACTAAAACATGATCCAGAATCGGATGCCGACCAATCTGCCGTAGAGGCATACGACGCCCTGGAATGGTTGCAGGGCTGCTTAGTATTGGTTGACAATAAGGATGAAGTAATCAGAAGAATCAATGGTAAGCCTTTGGACGAATCGCAGCCAACCGTAATCTCGCTTCCCGTTAGCGACCTTGCTGCTGCCGAAAAGACTTTCCTTGGCTGGGTTGCTCCTGGCAAGGAAGCCAACGAGGTGCAGGATGGTTATGACTACTATCTCACCGATGCCTATGGCAATGCTCAGGGTTGTGTGTCCTTCCGCGTTGTAGAGGAGAAAGACGGTGTAATAGCTCGCATGACAGTAGCAAGC
>JAFOWI010000064.1 GCA_017425985.1 Bacteroidaceae bacterium
GCCATCAAAAATGAGATCGGCTTGCCAATGGTAAGAAAAGCCCAAAAGTTCTGCCGCAATAGCTCTGCTTATAGGCTGCAGAGAAACAGAACTATCCATTTGCGGAATGTCGTTAATGGTGTATTTACCAAAATCTTCGTTCGTCAGTTTATCGTTGCTTGCAAAGAGTGGAGCCGCAGCAAGGAGTAAAGCGGATAAAATAGATGTTCTTTTCATAATATACGATGTTATAGGATAATTATATGATAAACTTCTTGACATTGACGATGCCATCTACAAATAATTGCACAAGGAACACTCCTTCCCTATTGAGTGGCATCCGGATTGAATGTGGGCCGTTATTTCATTCAATCAAAAATAGAGACCTCTGCAGAAGTCCGTATTCAATCAAAGCGAAGGGCGGCACTTGCGTGTTTTAACGCCGGGATTATCGTTTGTGATGGACTTTTGCAGAGGTCTTGTTGTCAAGGTTGTTGATGTAGCCGGATGTAGGTTATCCGTTGAGCAAACTGTCGATTTCTTCGTCGCTGATTTCTGCGCCTGCGCCTTCGTTGACTGCGGCTTCGAATTCAGCATTGAGCTGGTCCTTGGTCTTTTCTATCGTGGGGAGGCTGTTGAAGTCGAGGCCCTCGATTTCGTCGAGGTTGAGTTCGGGATTGATGAGCTCACCGTTTTCGTTGAAGTTGTTTTTCAGTGCGCGGATGGCCGTTGCTTGCTTGCGGCTGTTCTTGATAATGTCGAGCAAACCCTCGCCACATGCCTTTGCCAACTTCGGACCTACGCCCATGTACTTGGCATACTTCAGTCCCTTGAGTCCTTTCTTGGCTACAGCTGAAACGGCTGCTGCGGTTGTTGCCGTAATTGTTACTCCGCCGCCTGTGAGCGAAAGTCCGGAGCTGATCATATCCATGTATTGTCTGAGAGCCAGGCTGCTGTTGCGCACGGTTTCGTTTTCGTCAACTACGGCGAGGATTTCGCTCACGGTGCTGTCTTCGTTGACAACCTTGATGCGGCCCACCTTGTACCACGTGATTTGGTTGACATATACTTTGAGCGAGTCCATGAGTGTGTCGCACTCGGCAACGTAGTCGTCGAACTCCTTGATGCCCGAAGGTTCAGGGCGCTTGTCGTCGGGCCACGTGATGTTGAATTTTTCCTTGAATGATTCTTCTTCGGTTTCGGCAGCAGCCGAGATGTTGATGCAGAGCATTAAGCTGATGCCGAGCAAATAGCGGAGGATTTTCATAACCTGTAATGTTTTTGAGTATTATTAAAATTTATCCCTTGATACGTACGTTCTTGGTGGTGTGAGCTTCCTTGTCGATGGTGATAAGGTAGTTGCGCTTGAACTCATGGTTGCCGGGCGCGAAGAGCAGCATTTTGTACTTGCCGCGTTCGAGCTGAATGTGGTAGTTGCCCTGTGCGTCGGCTGTGCCCAAGAGGTCGCCGCGAGTAGTGTAGCGCACGTCTTTTTCGCTCACGTAGTGGGTGATGCCATAGATTTTGACGTTGGGGAGCGGTGTTTCGTGCAACTGGCCCTGACGAAAGTCGGAGCGAGTGATTTTACCTTCGATGACAAAACCAATTTTGGCCAGATTCTTCTCGCATAGCTGCACGCGCTGCAGATAGAATTCGTCCTTCGTATTGGTGTAGAGCACATTGTAGCTGTCGAGGGCTATGCCGAAGTATTTTTCGATGTCTTCGGCAGGGAGTTTCTTGCCCTCTTTTTGGGCTTTGATAATCATGCCGAGCGCTGTGCGGGCGTAGTTGTCGTGGTCGGCGAGGAGCTGCATACGCTCCATGCGCTGCTGGCAAACTTCCTTGGCGTCGGAGGGAGCGCTGGGGTCGGAGGCTGCTTGCTCGTAGAAGACTTTAGCTTCCTTGTAGTTGCGCTCGGTGTAGGCAAGGCGTGCTTGTTCGAGGATGGCGGTGTAGCCCGTCACTTCCTTTGCTGACTCTACCTTCACGCCATAGCAGCGGTTTTCGGCTGAGCTGAAGTCCGATATGTCAATGACTTCTTCGTTCGACTTCTCTGTAGAGAGCACTACGTAGGAGAGGCGCGCCAGTTCGTCGTACAGACGGGGGATTACCTCTTTCTCCAATTCTTCGTGGCGTACGATTTCGGCGTCGGTCATGGCCTGGGGATTAACGTCGAGCAATGCAAACTTTTTGCAGAGCGCTGCATATTCGGCGGCAGCGTCGGACTGCGTGAGGGCATTGCGTGCGGCAAACATGGGCGCGAGGTCAAAGTGATAGACCACCTTGTACGTGCCGCCCTCGAGCGTTGTAGTAGAGATGCGCTTGATTTTGAGTTCTTCAGCACCGCTGAGTTGCACGTCGCGAGTTGAGCTGATAAGTTCGAGCGAACCGATGTTCTTTTCACCGTTCGACATGGCGCCCTCTTGCTTGTAGATCTTCATGCGTTGTTCGGGTTGAACGACGCGGAAGGTGCACATGCGGTCGGCTTTCAGCAACTTGGGCGGAAAGAAGGAGCGATCGACCTCGCCTTTGCGCTGTACGGAGAATTTTACTGTCTTGCCGTCGAATTCGGGCGTGACGACAGCGCCTACGACGTAGGTGTATTCTCCTTTTTCGTTGGCGGCGCTGCGCTGCTGGTCGAGGTGGAGGTTGTCGAGGTTGCAGGCAAAGTAGATGTCGTCGAGGTTTGAGATGACGCGCACCACGAACATGCCGCCCGTGTTGATTTCCTTGCTGTCCTCAATCATCGAAACGGAGATGAAGTTGCCTTGAGCTGCAAGTGCGAGGGGCATGATGAGGAGTGCAAGCGTTGTCAGTATATTCTTAAGCATGAGTCGGTAACTTAGGTTTGACTTATTGATAGCTCGCCGGGGCGTGGTTTAGAAGTCGCCCACTGTGCTGAGACTGAAGATTTCTTCTTCGGGCAGGCGCTGCGTCTTTGCTGCATCGAGAAACTCGGGCTGCCATGTGCGCACGGTGATTTCGGGTTTGTTCGGGTCGGCAAAATTCCAGAGCAGAAAGACATAGCCTTCGTCGGAGTATGTGCTCGACTTCCACTCCTGGCGCAAGCGCACTCCGTAGAGGTTAGGATTTTTGTCGGAGCGCGTAATGCCACCGCAACCCGTGCTGCCACCGCTGGCAATTTGCTCAAACTTCACGTCAATCCACTGATTGCGAGCGAAGGCGCGGCGCAGGTTGTTGATGTACTGCGTCTTGTTTTGCTTCTGGTAGCTCACTTCGGGGGCAATCTTGATGGCGTCGCCCTGCACGGACTTACGTGTCACGACCTTTCCCGTAATGATGAGCGCATCGTCCGAGAAGATGTCTTGCAGGAAGTTGATGTCCTTGGTGTTGTAGGCTGTGCGGAATCGCTCTACGTATTGCAAAATAAGCATGCTGCGCTCTTTATCGACAACGCCGTTGCCGCAGTTGGTCATGCTTTCGCGTACTTGAGCGTCGAGGGCAAAGCGGAAGTCCGTAATCTTACCCGTGAGGTCGAACTCGACTACGGCGTCCTGGAACGTGCCACCGCTGTTGCTGCCGTTTTCGGGCGTGATGATGATGGGCACGTGTTGCACTTCCATGATGCCGTTGCCATTGAACACCCAGATGCGGTCAACGACCTCAGTGTCGTCCACGTAGAAGCGGGCTACTTCCCAAAGCATCGTGAGCGCATCGACGGCAAAGTCGTTCATAGGCAGGCCTACGACGTTGAGCACACGTTTTTCCTTGTAAGCCTTGTTGATTTCGGTCAGCACCTTTGAGAGGTTAGCCTCGGCTTTGCTCACGGCTGCGGGGCGTGCGTAACCTTCGTCCGTAGTAAGCGTGACGCTGATGGTTTGTGCCGCTACTATGCCGGGGATAGCCAGCATGAGTATTGCTAAAAATATTTTTTTCATAACTTTATTTTATTTGATAGTCAATGTATTAAGTCTGAAATCTGAGTTATTGTCGCTGTTGCCGCATAGTGCACCGTTTTCTTCAAACGATGGGCTGAAGAGGGGGGCTGTCGTTGTGCCTACCGGCTACTTATTCGAGC
>JAFOWI010000065.1 GCA_017425985.1 Bacteroidaceae bacterium
CGTCATTTAGGATTAGACCACAATGATTATTCATCGGTAATTACGATTGATGTAGCAGTTGGTATTGTTGACTTGACTCCTTACCTAGGCAATTTGACGAACGTAACTTTAACGAGTGATGCTGTGACTGGTGATGCGACTGACCTTAGCGCTGTAGTTATTACTGGTGCTGTGGGTACATATGATGCAACTTTGACATTCACAGACAAGACAGTCATTAAGGTTAAATTACAGGTCAAGGATATTAAAAGACTTGAACTTCAAGACTTAATCAATCGTACTAATGAACTTATTGCAGAATGTGGTACCATTACACCAAACGAACCTTCAGCAATGGTACTTACCGCCAGTCAACTTTCAGACAACTGGGGAGAACAAGAAGGCTCTTTAAGCAACTTGCTGGATGGTAATTCTGGAACTTATTATGTCAGTAATTGGGGGAATAATCCAAATACCGCACATTACATCCAAATTGATTTAGGAGATGGCAATGAATTGGAACAAGCAATTATCACCTTTTCAGCGCGAAAAGGTGGTGGTGCTCCGACTCCAACAAAGATAACAATTAGCTATAGTACAGATGGTACAACTTTTAACGATGTTCAAACTTTTACACAAGCTGCGGATGGTCTGCCTGCAGCAGCAAGTGGTGAAAAGTGGACGTCTCCAGTTATTTCCGTAAATCAGGCAGCTCGTTATTGGCGCTTTACTGTTTTAGAATGTACACGTGATGGTAACAACAAAGGAACCAATAGCCAAGGTATTTACCACTTTGGTATCGGAGATTTGGGTGTCTTAAAACCCAATGGATATACGGTTAACGTAAATTCCACAGGAAACCAAGTAACAGAAGAACTTTTGCTGAACACTTACCTTGAAGTCCTAAAGGCTGAAAATTTGCTAAATAGCACTGCAACCATTGAGCAAATTGAAACTGAAATTGAAAGTCTGCAAGCAAAGTATGATGCTTTGTACGAAGCGTTGCACTCTGAACCTATCTCTACTTTTGATGGTATTTATATAATTAAACACAAACGTGACTCTTCAGAGCAAGAACCAGCTGTATCGGAAGCAGATGTATTCGTTGGTTTTCATGATAACTCTTTAGATTATGGTGGGAATAAAGGTTTCAAACTTATAGCAGAAGGTACTTATACAGCTAATTCAGTAGCTGATAAATATTTCACTATCAAGCCAACTAATGATGGTTTTATGCTCTCTGTTCAAGGTAAGTATCTTAAGGCGCCTGAAACTTCAACTTGGAATCATTTGTTGTTTTCTGACGACGCTGGTGAAGCAGGTGATTACCTTTTCGAAAAAGTGGAAAACGATGTGTTTAATGTTCGTAGTATAGAGGAATGGGGACAGATTTATCTGAATCATTATGCTGATGGACTTATTGGTAACAATCAACCTGAAACATCGCCACGTTCAACATTCACATTCACGAAAGTTGATTCATACCCCATTACTATTTCAGACGCAACTATGGCTACGCTCTGCCTCCCCTTTAATGTCGTGATGCCTGATGGTATGAATGCTTACGACTTTGCTGCTTCTGATATTACTCCAACAACAAAAACAGATGTGTATGATTGCAGAATGCAGGTAATCGCTGCTCCTGGCGAAACGCTTAAGAGTGGAACGCCCGTTATTCTCCATGCAACTCCTGGTGCTTATGCATTACCGATTCAGTATGATGCCAATGTTGAAGCAAAGACAAAGCTGCAAAGTTCGCTCCTCCGAGGAAATTTCATTGCTCAGAAATTGACGCAGAGCGATGAAGACATAAAGTTTATCTTCACCAAGGGCGGTAGCGGAGTTGGTTTTTATCGTATGCAAGACGCTGGTGGTACTATTGCCGGTAACAAGTGTTGGATGGTGTGGAACGTACAAACAATGCCCACTAATGTTAAGGCATTGCGCATAAGCTTCGATCAGACTACAGGTATTGATAATGTTCCAATAACTGAACAAGCCAAAGCGCCAGCAATCTATGACCTTGCCGGACGCAAACTCACATCGCCGCAGCGTGGTTTCAACATCGTGAATGGCAAGAAGGTGATTATAAAGTGAAAAAAACAAACTTTGAAAACATTATTTTACAGTTATGAAGAAAACGTATATTGCTCCTTCTGTTCAGACTACGGCACTCGAATTACAGGGCATCGTAGCAAGTTCAGTGAAAATGCAAATCTTCGACAAGCAGGACGATCCTGGTGTTGACCCTTCAAGTTCGCTTACTCAAGAGCTTTGTCTGAACGATTCGTTTTGGGAATAAAATCCTTTTGACAAACAATCTTATTGATTGCATAGAAAATAGTAAAAACATCAATTCTTATTTTTACTATTGATACTAAGTAAGTTTACAAAAATGCCATTCGGAGTTATCGTTGCTCCGGATGGCATTTTTTAGGACTCATTTGAATATGAGATTTATTTACGTTTGTAGTAGAGTAGGGGATTATGCACATTGTTTTCGGACTGCGTGGTGTATGTGCGTATGCGAAGGTTTTGATTTAATAGTATGCAGACTGCGCATACTTTTACTGACTTTTGTGAATAGCGTTGCTGTCGCACCCATCCGGATGGTGTAGGGGCCACTTTATGTTGGCCCGTACGCCGGGACGGCGTAACATATGCCCGTGGTGCTTCGTCTGCGCGGTATTATGTTTTCACTCAAAGGTGCAAAGATGCGTGAAGTTTAATAGACTTAAGCATGTCGCGTTGCTCTCGTTTCTATCCGGGTACACCTCAACAGCTTGCATGACAACCAGATAAACCTTTATTCAGGTTGATGTATAATGAAATTTGTGTTTTCGCTAAACTTCAATTCTTCACATCTACTGTAACATCCAAACGAAGTTTTTCAATTTTTTCAAGCATTGGCTCTTCGTTAGAGATACGGTATCTTACATTAAGAATGGTTTCGGTTGCTGTATAATTTCTTTCAAGAATTTCTGCATCATACTCTCGCAATACCTTCATAATCTTATCTACATCTTCGTAGGGAATTGACATTATGGCATCATGCTTTATGTACCTTTCTTCTATTGTTGCTGCATTTAAAGCTTCTGTTGTTGCTGTTTTGTATGCTACGACGAGGCCTCCTGTACCTAAATTGATTCCACCATAATACCGAACAACAACAACTAATGTAAAAGTCACTCCAAATGAACGAAGTTGTCGGAGTATGGGCTGTCCAGCCGAACCCGACGGCTCGCCGTCATCGTTGGCTCGCGTCTTCATTCCATCATAATCCAGACAATAAGCATAACAAACGTGGCGAGCATCGAAAAATCGTTTGCGATAAGCTGCTACAATGTTCTTCACCTCTTCTTC
>JAFOWI010000066.1 GCA_017425985.1 Bacteroidaceae bacterium
AGCCTTGCATGGGGCATCGACTTCACCGGAGGTCGTAACTATGTCATTGAACTCGAAGACAAGAACGTAACACCCGAACAGGTGCGCGACGCTGTTACTGCAAAGATTGGTGCGCTCGACCCCAATGCTTCAGTAAGCGTTATCTCTATCGTTACAACAGACAACAAGGCTGTGCGCGTAACAACAAACTACCTCATCGACTCTGACGCAGACAATGCCGACGGACAGGTAGAACTCACAGTTTACGAAGCGCTCCACGGTGCAGGCCTTGTTCAGGCAGACTTCGAAACATTCAAGGATCGCGAAAACCGCGCAGGCGGCTCTATCATCTCAGCTCAGAAGGTAGGTCCTTCAGTAGCAGCCGACATGGCTAAGGGTGCTATCATCAGCGTCATCCTCGCTTTGATTGCTATCTTCCTCTACATCCTCGTTCGCTTCCGCAACGTAGCGTTCTCTATCGGTTCTGTTGCAGCGCTCGTGTTCGACACGCTCTTCATCATCGGTATGTACTCTATCTGCTGGGGTTGGGTTCCCTTCTCACTCGAAGTTGACCAGACATTCATCGCAGCCGTTCTTACTGCTATCGGTTACTCTATCAACGACAAGGTGGTAGTATTCGACCGTATCCGCGAAAACCTCGGTCTCTTCCCCAAGCGCGACACTGCACGTTTGTTCAACGAATCTGTAAGTCAGACTTTGGCTCGTACAGTTGTAACTTCAGGTACAACACTCCTCGTACTCCTCTGCATCTTCTTCCTCGGTGGCGACAGCATCCGCTCATTCTCGTTCGCCATGATTTTGGGTGTAGTGTTCGGTACGCTCTCTTCAATCTTCCTTGCTGCGCCCATCGCTTACAAGACTTTGAAGAACAAGGTTGTTGCTGAAAACGAATAACTCATAGTTTAAAAATAGGATTAGCGCCCTCATCGAATTTATCGGTGAGGGCGCTTTTTATTGCGTTTGAAGCAGAGAATGTGCAGCAATTTTTTGGGCGACGGTTTTACGCTATGTACTTTGTTGTACCAATATCCATTGCGCTGTACTCAATATTAATATATATAGGCTCCGACAGCTTAGCTGTCGGAGCCTATGTTTGAGTTATTAGTTTCAACCTGCAGTGTATCAGTATCTGAATGTGCTACCGCCTAAAAATTCGCGGAGCAATGAGGTTGGAGGTAAGCCCTGGATGGAAATAGGCTTGAGATACGAGAGGAATTTAAGGAGGCGGATGGCTTCAGTGTATTCGGGTGCAGATTCCGGAACGGCTTCGAGCAACGGAAGTGCCTGCTCGCGCAATGCACCCAGTTCGAAGAGCATCGCAGTGTTGATCATCTCGTCGGCTTCTTCCTGGAAGGGGAAAATCCATTTTTCCTCGCCGGCTCTTACGCTGGGCCATCGGCGAATGGTGTCCATGGCAGAGCATCCGCGATACTTGTGGTCGCGCACAATGCGGCGCAGGAGGCGATTGTCCGTGGTGGGGATATAATTATGGTTGTCGAGGAGGATGGTAGTGAGCGCAGATGCGTAGATTTTGAACTTGTTTTCGGCAGGAATGTCCTTCGTCAGTTCCGGATTAAGCGCATGGATGCCTTCGAGGATAAAGATTGTTTGCTTTGTAGGCGTAACAGTCGTTCCGCTCATCACGCTCTTGCCCGTTTGGAAGTCGTAGCGCGGAAGTTCCACGGTTTCGCCCTTGATGAGCGCGTTCATCTGCTCCGTGAAGAGTGGTATATTCATGGCGTGTACGCTTTCGAAATCGTATTCGCCGTTGGCATCGAGCGGCGTCTTGTCTCTGTCAACGAAGTAGTCGTCGAGCGATATGGGGACGGGGCGTTTTCCGCAAGCCATGAGCTGCACGCTCAGGCGTTTCGAAAACGTAGTTTTTCCGCTCGAAGAGGGGCCGGCAATAAGGATTACCTTCAGCGAAGGATTCTGCACGATTTTGTCGGCAAGGCGGCTGATGCGCTTTTCTTGAAGCGCTTCGCTCACGTTGATAAGGTCGTTGGCATAGCCGTTTTGGCAAGCTGCGTTGAGTTCGCCAATGGTCGAAACGCCGATGATTTGCTGCCAGTTGTGTTGCTCGCGGAACACGTCGAACATCTTTGGCTGCGGAATGAGTTTGCGCAGTTCCGTAGGGTTTTTAGCGTCGGGAACGCGGATGAGCAAGCCGTCGCCGTAGGGGATGAGGTCGAACAGGTAGATTTGGCCCGTCCTTACGAGCAGTGAGCCGTAGAAGTAGTTGGCAACATCGCCCAGCGTGTAGTAGTGAGTGTAGATACGGCCGTAGCTTTCAAGGAGTTTGGCCTTGTTCTCCAATCCTGCTTTGCGGAAGAGCTCGACAGCTTCGGACGTGTAGCACGTCAGTCGGTGGAAGGGCAGGTTGTCGTCAATAATAGCCTGCATGCGAGCTTTGAGCATTGCAGCCTGCTCTTCGTTTACGCCGTCGGGAAGGTCGAGGTGGCAGTAGTATCCGTTGCTCACAGGTGTATCGATGCGGAGCGTTGCGTTCGGAAACAGGTCGTGCACGGCTTTGTAGAGTACGAAGAACACGGAGCGCGTATATGTGCGGTGGCCAGAGGCTGACGTGATGTCGAGAAACTCTATGTCCTTGTCGTTGTAGAGGACGTAGTGCATTCCCTCCACTTTGTTGTTTACCTTAGCACTCGTGCAGCCGTAAGGCATTTTGATTTCTAAGAGTTCGTAAACTTCTTCAAGGTTAAATCCCATCGGGACTTTGTGTGTGCGCCCTGTGTTTGCGCAATGGATGTTGATCGTCTTAGCCATGGTAGTAAGATTGTTTATTGAGTGTATTTTATTAGTTGTAGTGTTAATGAGCTTGTAGCCAGTTGTCGCCAAGTCCCCACTCCGCAACGAGCGGAACTTGCATGGAGTAAGCATGTTCCATCTCCTCCACCACAATGCGCTTCACGCTGTCGATTTCTGCCTGTGGGACGGAAAAATTGAGTTCGTCGTGCACCTGGAGCATCATTGTAGCGCTGAGATGTTCGGCCTTGAGCCTGCTTGCTATGCGCACCATTGCCAGCTTGATGATGTCGGCGGCTGTACCTTGGATGGGGGCATTGATGGCGTTGCGCTCGGCATATCCGCGTACGGTGGCGTTGGCCGAATGTATGTCGCTGAGGTAGCGTCGGCGGCCAAAGTCCGTCACGATGTAGCCTCGCTCGCGTGCAGCTTCGATGCTCTTGTCCATATAAGTTTTTACGGCGGGATAAGTGAGGAAGTAGTCGTCGATAAGCTGCTTTGCCTCTGTGCGACTCACGTTCATGCGTTCAGCAAGTCCGAATGCCGAGATGCCATAGATGATTCCGAAGTTGGCTGTCTTGGCCTTGCGACGTTCGTCTGCGGTGACTTCCTCAATAGGTTTCTTGAAGATGCGCGCAGCTGTGGCGGCATGAATGTCGTGTCCGGCATTGAAGGCTTCAATGAGATTTTCGTCGCCCGAGAGGTGTGCCATGATGCGCAGTTCGATTTGCGAATAGTCGGCGGAGAGGAATGTCTCGCCTTCGTAGGGAACGAAGGCGCGGCGTATTTCCTTGCCGTCGGCATCGCGGATGGGGATGTTTTGCAGGTTTGGGTTCGACGATGAAAGTCTGCCCGTTGCCGTTACGGCTTGGTTGAGCGACGTATGAATGCGCCCTGTTGTAGGCAAGATAAGTTTGGGTAAAGCCTCAACGTACGTGGAGAGCAGTTTTTTCAAACCTCTGTGTTGCAGGATTTTATCAACGATGGGGTGCTTACTCTTCAGTTTTTCGAGTTCTTCCTCCGATGTTGAGTATTGTCCCGTTTTTGTTTTCTTGGCTTTGGCTGAGAGTTTGAGTTCTCCGAAGAGCACCTCTCCTACTTGGCGCGGTGAAGTCAGAACAAAGCTGTGTCCGGCAAGTTCGTAGATTTCGGTTTCGAGTTGTAGCAGGCGTTCGTTGAAGCTGTCGTTGGCCATGCGTAGTGCGTTGGTGTCGATGCGTACTCCGGCGCGCTCCATTTCCATGAGCACAGGCATGAGTGGCATTTCGATGTCGCGGAAAACCGCTCCTACCCCGTTTTCTTCCAGTTCTTTCTCAAGGATAGGTTTGAGTTTGAGTGCGATGTCGGCGTCTTCGCAGGCATAATCGCATATATTCTTTGGCGGAATGTCGGCCATAGAGCGTTGACCCTTGCCTTTCGCGCCGATGAGCGTTTCAATCGAGATGGTCTTGTATTTTAGGTACACCTCAGCTAAGAGGTCAAGGTTGTGACGCATTTCGGGCTGAATCACGTAGTGCGCCAGCATGGTGTCGAAGAGCGGTCCTTCCACGCTAATGCCGTAATTGCCCAATACCATGAGGTCGTACTTCATGTTCTGCCCAACTTTCTCAATGGTAGTGTTGGCAAAGAACGGTTGAAATTTTTCAACGATGGCGCGACACTGCGTTTCGTCCTGTGGAACGGGCACGTAGTAGGCTTCGCCCGGAACGAAGGCAAAACTCATCCCAACGAGGTGCGCCGTAATGGCTTGTGTGGAGGTTGTTTCTGTGTCGAAAGCCACGCACGATTGCTCGCAAAGCTTTTTGCAGAGCGCATCGATGGCTTCGGGCGTATCGATGAGCGTATATTGGTGAGGAATGTCGGCGAGTGTGGCTAATTGTGTGGTGAATGTAGGCTCCGTCTCAACCGTAGTGCTATTTTCCTCCAATGCTGAAAACAGGTCGAGCTGCATTGTTGCAGGTTGTGCCGCCTTTGTGGGCGCAGCCTTTGTTGCAGTTGTCATAACAGCTTCCGGAAACAAGCGGGCAGCAAGCGTTCTGAACTCCAGGTCCTCAAAAATTTTCATCAACTCCTCGACGTTGGGCTCTTTCTTTGCGAAGTCTTCAAGACGGAAGTCCATCGGTACGTTGGTCTTTATCGTTACGAGGAATTTTGAGAATTTGATGGCTTCGGCATTGTCGCTCACTTTTTTGCCAATGGCCCCCTTGATAGTGGCGGCGTTTTCCAATAAGCCTTCCACAGAGCCGTATTCGCCGATAAGTTTAGCCGCCGTTTTTTCGCCAACACCCGGACATCCCGGCACGTTGTCGGCCGCGTCGCCCATGAGTGCCAGCAGGTCGATGACCTGCGAGGGCGCAGAAATGCCGTATTTTTCGCAAACTTCCTTTGTGCCTAACACTTCCATACCCTTCGCACCATTACCGGGGCGGCACATTAGGATGTTGTCGCCCACTAATTGAGCGTAGTCCTTGTCGGGAGTCACCATTTTCACGGCTATGCTTTCCGAAGCCACGCGTTTAGCTACTGTTCCAATCACGTCGTCGGCTTCGAAGCCCGGTATCTCCAGTATGGGGATGTTGTAAGCGCGGATGATGTCCTTGATGATGGGCACAGCAAAGCGGATGGCTTCGGGCGTAGCCTCGCGTTGCGCCTTGTATTCAGGGTAAATTTCGTGGCGAAACGTCCCTCCTGCGGGGTCGAAGGCGATGGCTATATAGTCGGGCGAGGCCGTAGCCAGCAGGTCGGCTAAAGTATTGACAAAACCCATGATTGCGCTGGTGTTCTCGCCCTTAGAATTGATGCGCGGTGCGCGAATCAAGGCGTAGTAGGCGCGATAAATCAGGGCGTATGCGTCGAGTAGAAATAGTGTTTTCATTCGTTTGATGTAGCATAAAGTTCGGTTTTCCGGAACCGAAGAATTTTAGTTGTTACAAAATTAATTAGAAACTTTTGAAATGACAAATAAACTTAAGTCGTAATCCCTGATTATTAAGTTTTTTTAGGATGAAACCCAAGTTGGTTTGGATTGAAGATAATTTCTAAATAT
This sequence comes from Bacteroidaceae bacterium, assembly GCA_017425985.1. Taxonomy (GTDB): domain Bacteria; phylum Bacteroidota; class Bacteroidia; order Bacteroidales; family Bacteroidaceae; genus Alloprevotella. The sequence continues at coordinate 5,810 of JAFOWI010000066.1, forward strand.
CAAACTATAATGTTGGTTGGATTTATTCGTTTGTGTTATTTTTTATAAAATACCCCCCCCTTTTGGTTGCTATTTTATTTATTGAGTCTCTTTTTAAGTAAATAATTTTTTAACGCGTATTTATTTAACTAATTTTGTAGAAATTTTCATTTTATTAAATATTAGACATGAGAAAACTTCTTTCATTTTTAGTTGCGCTACTGACCTTTGTGTCCGTCCGCGCTGCTGTGACACCACCAACATTCTCCACAGAAGAGAACCCTGTATGGTATCACATTCAATTCAAAACTGGTGGCAATTTTTTGAATGCGCCCGAAGCGAACGCAAACTTGAAGACAGTAGCAGTTGGCAGTCATGATGTTGCATCTGAATGGCAATTGGTAGGTTCGGCTTCCGAGTTTTATTTGAAAAATGCCAATGGCGATTATGTCGGTTTTAGTGATGGTCGTTTTAAGGCTACAACAAAAGCCGACAAGGTAGCGTTGTCAATCGTTGAAAAAACTGAAGGTTATTATGACATTCAGCGTGTGGGTTCTTCGAATGGTATGAATCAATGGGGATCAACCAGTGCTGGTGTGGAACTTGGTGAATATACTTTGGGTAATTCAAACAATGCACTTTCGTTTGTCGGAGTCCCTGCACAGCCAAGATTCTCAACGGAAGAAAGCCCAGTTTGGTATTTCATTCAGTTTACAACCGGTGGTGGAGTTCTTGCCGACAAAGGTGCTGATCAAGAAGTCCAGACCGCCAATAAGGTTTCTTCAAAAGAAAATGCGTGGCAGTTTGTAGGTACAAAGAGCAGTTTCTATCTAAAGAGTTATGATGGTAATTATTTGTATCGTAAAAATGATGGATTTTATGCTACAACTAATATATCTGCCGATAAAACGCTCTTGGAGTTGGATGAATGTGTGTCTGGTACATGGGAAATTCACCGCGTAGATGAGTCTAAAGGTTTAAATCAATATCAAGGCTCTGGAATCGGAAGAAGAATTTCAGAATGGACAGCAACAGATGTTAATAATCAAGTGCTATTTGAGGAAATTCCAAACGAACCTTCTGTTTTCTCAACAGAAGAAGCTCCCGTATGGTATTCAATAGAGTTTAAATCTGGTGGTCATTTCCTAACGGATAAGGGCAGTGGCAATAAACTTGTTACAGCTGGTGCTGTCGATAGCAAGGAAGAATGCTGGATGTTTATTGGTGATAACATCTTTGGCTTTAAGATGAAGAGCCAATTGGGAAATTATGTATATTACAATTTTGAAAATTCTCGCTTCTGTACAACTGATAACAAAGAAACGGCAACAAACTTTAAGTTCATAGCCGGAAAATACGACGGAATTTGGGAATTACAGCGCGTTGGTAGCAGTAACTGTATGAATCAGAATGGTGGTACCGGTGTCGGTGTGGAATTAGGCGAGTGGAATGCCGGAGATGGCAATAATCCTTTCTATATCAATAAAGCTGAATTGTTTGAACACTTTATTGAACCTGCATACAGCGATGCCAATGAAGAACATTGGTTCATGATTCGCTTTGCTAATGGCAACGCTCATCTCGCCTCTAACGGTGCAAACGACCAAGCTGTTACTGCAGGTCTGCGTAACGTTTCTTCACAATGGTGGAAGTTTGTTGGTACAGCTGACAATTTCCAACTCGTAAGCAAAGATGGTCGCTATGCTACTATCAAGAATGGAACTGCTCTTAACGGACAAACCGGTGATTTGTTGCACATGGTGAACGAGGCTGATGCTAACGGGTTTAGTATTATCCAGTCGTCCAACGAAAACTATCCCAATACTTTTGAAATTGTTTGGAATGGTGCTAAAGGCAAGTCGTTCAATCAATGGGGCGGAGCCGGTGCTGGTAAGTCCATTGGAGTTTGGAATGCCGGTGATAATAATAATCCGCTTTACATCTATCTGCCCGACGTCTTCTCTCTGGGCAGCTGGGCTGCATTCAAGTTTGTCTGGAACATTACACCCGAGACCCGTGAAAAGGTTTCTGCATTCCACGCAGCCAAGAAGGCCGCAAAGTAATTTAGTAATGTTTGCTTCCGGGCGGCACGGTTTTCTGCCGTGCCGCCTTTCTTTGTTTTTCCGGAGTATCCTTCAGCCGCCCATTTCTCCTCTTTCCTTCACCTTATTTGTTCACACGCCATTTCTTTGGGCGGTTGAATGATGCTCCGGGCCAATTTATTATTTGGAGGTATTATTTTGGAAATGCGTAC
>JAFOWI010000067.1 GCA_017425985.1 Bacteroidaceae bacterium
GGAGACATAACAGATTATCGTATTTCAATTGATCTGGCAAAAAAGACGAGGCAATTACCGGAATACACTCGAAATAAGGGGCTTGATAAGGTAAAGATCCAGCAAATGATTATACAGTATTTACAGAATGCAGGATCTATAGGAGCAAAGCGTGATGCTATTTTTGAATACCTAAAAGAGGTATTGCCACAGAATAAGACACAAAAGCAACAAGAGCGTATGATTGGTAATATTCTTTCAGAGATGAAAGAGAACGGATTGATTCATCCCGAAGGTCGAATATGGTTTTTGAAGTCGTAATCCACAAATTATGACTGGAATATGACTAATTATGACTATTTATAACTAACGAATGAATTTATAGCTAAAAAGTAGTGTGTGATTTTGGCTAATGTAGAATATTAGGCAATCTTAAAGTAGTCCAATTGTTAATAACAACTTTTTACCATAGCATTTGCTGTTTGTAGATTGGGATAATTGATTATCCGGAACAAAGATAATACTATTTTGTAATTTTTACTTATCTTTGCACAAGAAAAAATTAAGCTCTCCTTCTATGGAAAATTATATTGTTTCGGCGCGTAAGTATAGGCCTGCCAACTTCGGACAAGTGGTGGGTCAGAATTTTCTGACGCAAACGCTGAAGAATGCTATACAGTCCGGCAAGTTGGCGCATGCATTCTTGTTTTGTGGTCCGCGAGGGGTTGGGAAAACTACTTGTGCGCGAATCTTTGCGAAGACGATAAATTGCCTGTCGCCTACGGATGCGATGGAAGCTTGTGGGCAGTGCGAGAGTTGCAGGGCTTTCGATGAAGGACGCTCGTTTACGATTCACGAACTCGACGCTGCTTCGAACAATGGCGTGGACGAAATTCGCGCATTGATTGAGCAAGTGCAGGTACCACCGCAGATAGGTAAGTACAAGGTGTTTATCATCGACGAGGTCCACATGCTTTCGTCATCAGCTTTCAATGCTTTCCTCAAAACGTTGGAAGAACCGCCGGCTCATGCCATCTTTATCCTTGCTACAACGGAGAAACACAAGATTCTGCCAACCATCCTGAGCCGTTGTCAGACTTACGACTTCAAGCGCATGGAGGTAGAGAGCATCGTAGCGCATTTGCGCGGTGTGGCAAAGGCTGAAAACATCACTGTTGAGGACCAAGCCTTGTCGGTAATTGCGCAAAAAGCGGATGGCGGGATGCGCGATGCGCTTTCAATCTTCGACCAGGTGGCAAGTTTTTCGGGCGGTAATATTACTTACGCACAAACGATAGCTCACCTCAATGTGCTCGACTCTGAATACTTCTTCCGTGTGGTTGAGCAGGTGGTCGAACAAAACATTCCGGGGTTGATGCTGACGCTCAACGACATTTTGCAACGTGGCTTCGATGCGCAGCATTTTGTTGGCGGGCTGGCAGCCCATTTGCGTTCGTTGTTAGTGGCGAGCAATGAGCAGACACTTATGCTCATCGAAGCTTCAGATGCCGAGCGCAAGCGTTATGCCGAGCAAGCCAAGCGTGTGAATGCCAAGTTCCTATATCAAGCCATAAAGCTTTGTAGCGATTGCGACCTTAATTATCGCATGAGTAGCAATAAGCGTTTGCTTGTAGAAATTACGTTGATAGAGGTGGCTCAAGCATTGACTTCCGGCGATGCTGCTGCGCAAAAGGTGCGCACGGCTTTACGCCCAATCTTTAAGCGTGCGGTTCAAGCGCAGTCATCCGCAACCTCAAGTGTTGCAAAGCCCACAACGGCGACGGTTCAGGCAAATCAGCTACCGCAACAACGAGTCATTCAGCCTCCAACGCCAATAGCGAAGCCTACAGCAGAGAAGACGGGTGGACCAGCAATGGGAGTACCGCATACATTCTCTTTGAAGCGACCGCAAAATCAAAGCGCAGCTATGTCGTCGGCAACAACTATGGGCAATTATGCACAACTGTCTGCACCAACAGCAGAAGTGGCAGGGATGGAGTTGGCGGAGTCATTCACAAAGGAGGTGTTGGGTTACAACTGGCGTCGTTTTCTCAACAGTTTGCCTAAGGAACATACCGCAACAGCGTCACGACTCAAAAATATTATTCCGGAAATAGGCGATAACCATGCGATTATCATTAATCTGGATGGTGAATACGTGTCGCAGTGCTTCGAACAGATTCGTCATGAAGCTCTGGATTATCTGAAGTTGAATCTAAAGAATACCAAACTGCACTTTGTTGCAAACATCCTTGAGCTTAAGAAGAGTCCGCTCGCACTCACGCAGCGCGAACAGTGGGCGCTGTTGTTGAAGAAGAATCCGATGGCGGCTGAGCTGAAGGAGATGTTTAAGCTCGAACTGGTCTAATAACATCGCTGTGATTAAGTTAAACATCGCCCTGAGTACGATTTAAAAAAATCAAAACTTCTTGGTGCTACAGGAGCGAGCGCTTCGTTCAGAGCGCAGTTTCGGCGGCATATATTATTCAAACAAAAATAAGAATTTTCAATTTTATACTTATATTATGAACAAATACATTACAGTGGCTTATAGCCTTTATACAGACAACGCTGAAGGTGTACACGAACTTGTTGAACAGGCTCCCGTAGAGCATCCCTTCCAGTTTATCACTGGTCTCGATGTAGCGCTTGCCGCTTTTGAGGAAAAACTCAAGGATTTGGCGCCTGGCGATGCGTTTGACTTCACGCTGAGCGTTGACGAAGCTTATGGTCCCTATGAGCAGGAGCACGTTATTACGCTTCCTAAGTCAACCTTTATGCTCAACGGACGTTTCCAGAAGGACATTATCTTCGAAGGTGCTATGATTCCTTTGGTGAATGCCGACGGAAATCGCTTCCAGGGTTTGGTACTTGAGGTGAAGGACGAAGAAGTCGTAATCGACCTTAATCATCCGCTTGCCGGCAAGGAACTTCATTTCAAGGGAACAGTCGTTACTTCGCGCGAAGCTACACAAGACGAAATTACTTCGCTCATTAAGATGATGTCGGGCGAAGGTGGTTGTGGCTGCGGTTGTGGTGGCGATTGCGGCGGCGACTGTGGTGAAGGCTGCGGTTGTGGCGACCACGAACACGGCCATGGTTGTGGCTGTCACTAAATATATATATTAATGAGTGGCGAGCATGAATAGTTTTGGAACACTGTTTCGGCTTACAACCTTTGGCGAAAGCCATGGCGCAGCAGTAGGCGGGGTGATAGACGGAGTGCCGCCCGGTGTGGAAATCGATATGGATTTCATACAAGGCGAACTCAACCGTCGTCGCCCCGGGCAAAGTGCGCTGACTACTCCTCGCAAGGAAGCCGACAAAGTGGAATTTCTCTCGGGCATCTTTGAGGGAGTGACTACGGGGTGTCCAATTGGATTTATCGTGCGCAACGAGCACCAGCATTCTTCAGACTATGAAAATTTGCGCAACCTCTATCGCCCCTCGCACGCTGACTATACGTATCAGCAGAAGTATGGCATACGCGACCATCGAGGTGGTGGACGTTCATCGGCACGCGAAACGATAGCGCGTGTTGTGGGTGGGGCCGTCGCAAAGTTAGTGTTGCAGAAATATCAGATTCGCATTACCGCCTATACTTCGCAAGTCGGAAATATCAAACTTACGGAACCCTACACGGCTTATGATTTTTCCGAAATAGAGAAGAATCCCGTTCGCTGTCCGGACATTGAGAAAGCTGCGCAGATGGCAGAACTTATAGCCGAAGTTAAAGCCGGTGGCGATACGATAGGTGGAGTCATCACGGGCGTTATTCAGGGTCTTCCTGTTGGTTTAGGCGAGCCCTGCTTTGGTAAATTTCATGCTCAGCTGGGGGCTGCGATGCTTTCGATTAATGCAGCCAAGGGCTTTGAATATGGCGCCGGATTTGCAGGCGTTGAAAAGCGTGGTAGCGAGCTGAACGATGTGTTCTTCGTTGGCGAAACCGGCAAAATTCGCACGCGCACCAACAATAGCGGAGGTGTACAAGGCGGCATCACTAATGGCGAAGATGTATATTTTCGTGTAGCATTTAAGCCCGTGGCAACGCTATTGCGTGAGCAGCAGACGGTTAACCTGCAAGGCGAAAGTGTGGTGGTCAAAGCGCGTGGTCGTCACGATGCTTGCGTGCTTCCCAGAGCTGTTCCGATTGTTGAAGCGATGACAGCGATGGTAGTGCTCGATGCACTTATGCTTAATAGCATAGTTAAGTGTTAAATATTAAGTATGTCTATTAAATTTTATGAAAAAAGTTTGCCGTCAATGATTATAATGGTTTACCTTTGTAGCGTTGTCGGGAGACAATATAATTACTCTATTTTTTAATAGTTTAGTTAAGTCTAGTTTAGTGTTTGTGTTGGTTAACGGTAGCTCTTTTGTGGCTACCGTTAATTTTTTAGTCGTATAATGCGTAAATAGAGGGACTTAGTGTTAATTATTGATATGCTCTGTTTTTGTCTCCGTAAAAAATGTGTAAATTTGCAAGATAAAATGAATAGAAATTTGCCATATTTATTAATGGTTATCTAAAATCCTTGAGATTTATGTCGCTTAGATTTAAAGTTGTAGAGGAAGCTTTTATGAAGCGTCCGCTCGAAATACCTGCGCCAGAGAAGCGCCCATCGGAATATTTTGCAAAGAATGTGTTTAATCAGAAGAAGATGTGGAAATATCTTCCTGCCGATGTGTATCAGAAGTTGCGCGAAGTGATAGAGCAGGGTACTACGCTCGATATGCAGACAGCCGACGAAATAGCCAAGGGTATGAAGCGCTGGGCTATGGAGATGGGGGCTACGCACATTACACACTGGTTTCAACCACTTACGGAA
>JAFOWI010000002.1 GCA_017425985.1 Bacteroidaceae bacterium
CGGCGGAATTTTATTCCGTGCACGTGTGCCGGATCTTCAGCTGCCAAGCCTTCGATTACTTCCCAACTGTTGTCGGTGGAGCCGTCGTTCACAAAGATTACTTCGTATGAGAAACCGTTTTCTGCCATTACGCGAGCAATCCAAGCGTACAATTCAGGGATACTCTCATCTTCGTTGAACAGAGGTACAACTACTGATATGTCTAATTTATATTCCATAGCAAAATGATGTTTGTTTAAGTGCGCTTATTTTTACGTGTGGCAAAGCCAATGATGAGCGAAAGCATTGGCGACCATATCAATCCTGTGTTAAGACACATTAATAAATAGTATGTAGGCGGTAATTGTCTGAAGGATTCAACCACTTCTTCAATCTTATGTCCGCCCAAGAGGGGCTCTACTTGTTCTTTCCACTCGGCTTGCTGCATTGCCTCGATTACTTCGGGGCGCGAAAGGTAGTTGAGATACGAATCTACCAGGAAGCCGTTGTCCCAATATGCCATATATACGTAAGCAGCTACTGCCACCCATAGCGAACCGTAGAACAGTGTGAGGAATGCATGGAGAAAACCTTGTGTTAGTGTGAACAATCCGCTTTCGCCTATCGTTTCGCTTCGGTAGCGCTTGGTGAGCATGTAAGCAAAGAAAGGTGTGCCTAACAGTAATATGAGGCTTAAAGCCGAAAGTAGCACATCCTGAAATCCTAAAAGCATCGTAGCAAGCGTTCCGATGCCCCAGGCGCCCATGGCGACGCCGTGTATCATGGCAAAGGCGTTAATCTGCCGCAGTGAGTAGGTTCGGTAAATATTAAAATGAGGTTTGTTTTCCATTCAATCACAGTTTTTTTATACATAGATGCGTGGAACTTTCGACAGTTTCGGCATCTCTTAAGCAGCATGTTATGCTTTACGGTAGTGGGTGATAATTCTCGTTTCTATACATTATATATATGTATGCGCGTGCAAAGTTACTTCAACGCCGTGGTGTTTCCAAGCAAATAAACATTTTTTTTAGATTACAGGTACTTCGTTACATAAAGTTGCGGGGCGTACTTCATAGTTTGCATGTATAAATAAACGTACCAGGAGAACCTTTCCTGTTGCGAAAAAGTTCTCCTGTTGCAAATCTTTATATGTCATGAAATTTTATTCCCAACCAAGAGCGCTGGCTCCGAGCACAGCGGCTTCGCTTCCGTTCAGCGTTGAAACCAAGAGCTTTGCCTTGTCTTTGTAAACGAAGAGCACATTTTCGTCGTAAGCCTTGCGGATGGGGTTCATCAAGTAGTCGCCGGCCTTTGTCAATCCACCGAAGAAGATGAAGGCTTCGGGCGAAGAGAATGCAGCAAAGTCAGCGCAGGCTTCGCCTAAGCGGCGGCCTGTTTCTTCGAAGATTTCAAGCGCCAACTTGTCGCCTGCTTCGGCAGCAACGAATACGTCGTACGATGTAATGTCGTCGGGATTGATGTCGCGCAACTTGCTTTCAAGCGTACTGTTTGCTAAAATCAAACGAGCTGTGCGTGCTACGCCTGTAGCCGAAGTGTATGTTTCAAGACAACCCTTGCGGCCACAACCACATTGGCGTGCTTCGGGCGAACGGTCAACGATGACGTGGCCAAGCTCGCCGGCGAATCCGTCAGAACCATATACTACACGACCGTCGCAAACGATACCTGAACCTACACCTGTTCCGAGTGTAATCATGATAAAGTTCTTCATGCCGCGAGCCGCACCATAGGTCATTTCGCCCATCGCTGCAGCGTTAGCGTCGTTTGTCACGCGTACGGGGATGCCGAGTGCTTCGCTAAAGAGCTTTGCGATAGGAACGATGCCCTTCCATTCAAGGTTTGCAGCGTTGTCAATAGTGCCTGTATAATAATTAGCATTAGGCGCACCGATGCCCATACCCTTAATGTTTTCAATACCGCCAACTACTTCAATCGCAGGCTGCAATGCCTCAATAGCAGTAGCTACGTATTCTTCAACATTTTTGTAACCGCGTGTCTTAATCACGGTTTGAGCCTTAATCGTTCCGCGTGCGTCAACAACGCCAAACACTGAATTTGTTCCACCCATGTCGAGACCAATGACGTAGGGCTTTTCCATGCACTTACATTCCATATTTCTTTATTTTAGTTTAATATTCAAGTTTAAAAACGATTCTTAAAATATATTTGTCGGCAAATATACAGAATATTTTTTTACAAATCATAATATATGTAAAATAAATATTGCAAAACTATACTAATTAATGATTTTTCTGTTGATTTTTATCGTCACTCATTGTATGTTTCAATGGAATTTTTCTTGTGTTTGCTTGTTTCGTAAAACGTGCATAATTATTAAATGTTAAAATCCGGAAATTTTGACACCTGGTGACAAAAATGATAAATATCAGAAAATGCAAAGTTTTAACAATTATTAACCAAATGCGCCCCAAATCGTAGGTTTTCGTACTCGATTCGGTCGGATTTTTCACAACATCGGACTTCGGAAAAACAACATCGGAGGTAATTTTAACAACCTCAAAGCTTGTTTTAACAACCTTTGACTTTGTTTTTGCTATTTTTGGGGCCTAAAAAAGGGGAAACTGTGCAGCTTCCCCTTCCGTATTGCAAATATACAACATTTTTTGCCGAAATCCAAATCGCGACTTTTCGCGAAGCGCCAAAATTTTAACATTTCACCCTCAAATTTGCTATCTCTGACTTTGCAATTAACGTTTCGTTTTGTAAAGTCCACTTTTACCCGATTTTTGCGAATATGTGCATATTTGCATAAAAAGTGGGTTTTCTGCATAAAAGCGTATGCAACGGTTCGTTTATAAATGTCTGATTTTTTTAAATGCAATCAGTTTTGGAGCGTCGAAGTTTGTCTTTGAAGTAAAGTGCCGTTTTTTTCAGTTTATGTTAAATTTCTGCGTCCTTAAATTTGAGTAAATTGAAGTCCGCAAAATTCGTAATGAACATTGCGGACTTCTGTTATTCTATAGTCAAAACTATATGTATGTCGTGTTTTAAGCTTGTTTTACATTGGGCTCGTCAAGGCCAATACCCTTTTTCTTATCGACCACTTTGAGGAGGAATCCAATGAAGAGGGCTGCAACGCCGAGACTTGCGAGGAGTACGAGCGGAGCTGTGTAATCGTATGAAACAGCTGCTTGTTCGGGGGTAATTGTTCCGTCAGCAAGTCCCTGAACGATTTGAGGATTTGAATTGTCGAGCACCTTTCCGATAAGCATGGGGAAGAGCCAAAGACCAATATTCTGAATCCAGAAAATAAGTGCGTATGCCGAACCAATGATGCGTGCATCCACAAGCTTGGGAACGCTGGGCCAAAGCGATGCAGGCACGAGTGAGAAGCTGGCACCAAGCACAAGAATCGTAACGTAAGCAACAACGAAACCGCCAACAACACTACCCTTGAAAAGAGGAAGGATGAAAGCAAATGTAAGGTGGCAAAGTATCAGCAACACAGAACCAATGACGAGCATAGAAGCTGCTTTACCCTTATAATCAACATACTTACCCAATTTAGGCGTAATAGCCACCGCTAAAAGTGGGAATACAGCGAATACAGCGGATGCACTTTGGCGTTCGTAACCCATGTAGCAATAAGCAACGAGGAAAACGACTGCTACAAGCGTCCAAATCACTTCGAGGCGCTTGCTCTTCATGAAGTTGCTGGCAAAAGAGGCTCCGGCTACTACAAGCATGATGGCATATTGCAATGTTGCAACGGCATCACTTGCCCAGAATGATTCGGGCGAAACCTCATTGAACGTAAGGTTGCACTGCAACATGTTAACCGCATACTTTTGGAAGGGGAAAATCGCAGAGTAATAAAGCACGCAAAGCAATGCTACCAACCAGAAGCCGCTACTTGTAAGGATTTGTCCGAGGTCCTTGAGCTGGAAGGGTTCATCTTTTTCTTCAGCTTCGCCTGTTTGCGCATCAAGTTTGCGGTCCATGAAGAAGTAAACGATGAACATGATGAGCGCGATGAGCAAGAGCAACACACCAAAGGCTACAGAGCGAGAAACGTCAACCTTACCGCCCATATTCGCAATAACAGGCGAGAAAATCATACATGTAGCCACACCGAGGCGTGCGAGTGCCATTTCAGAACCCATGGCGAGTGCCATTTCGCGACCTTTGAACCACTTTACAATACCACGACTCACGGTAATACCAGCCATTTCTACGCCGCAACCAAAAATCATGAAACCTACCGCTGAGAATTTAGCCGAAGCAGGCATGCCGAGGTAAAATGGTGAAATGCCTAATTCATCAAAACCGGGGATATAATTCAAATTATTTGTAAACCACGTTTCAAGCGAGCTGCCTGTAAACATATCCGTTACGGCATACCAGTTGATGGTGGCACCTATAAGCATTACAACGCCAGAGAGGAGCGCTGTAAAGCGCACACCCATCTTGTCAAGAATAATACCAGCAAAGATAAGGAAGAATACAAATACGTTGAGGAATGTTTCCGAACCTTGCATCGTTCCGAAAGCTGTAGAGTCCCATCCACGTGTTGACTGCATCAAGTCCTTAATGGGCGAAAGAATGTCCATAAAAATATATGAACAAAACATGGCAAGTGCCAAGAGCATCAACACCAGCCAACGTGCTGATGCCGAATCGCGTAGAGTTTGAATTTTTTGTTCCATGAAAATTGTTTGAATTATAAATGTTTTTCCTGAAATATATTTGTTTACAAAAGTGTCCTTAAGGTCTGTTTTGCTCTTTGAGATCTTAAAGACACTGATTTTTCTTTCATTACTTTTCCTTCAACCACTTGTCCAACCAGCGGAAGAATGTGCGCTGCCAAAGGATGCCGTTCTGAGGTTTGAGCACCCAGTGGTTTTCATCGGGGAAGAGCAAGAGTTGTGCAGGAATGCCACGCACACGAGCAGCGGTAAATGCACTTTCAGCCTGCGTGTATTCAATGCGGAAGTCCTTCTGACCGTGGATGCAGAGGATGGGTGTATCCCAACGATCTACGTAGAGGTGGGGCGAGGTTTCAAATACCTTTGCACGCTTGCCTTGTGCATCCTTATACCAGGGTGCTTGACCCATATCCCAGTTGGGGAACCACATTTCTTCGGTTTCAACGTATTGCTGTTGTGTGTTGAAGATACCATCGTGGGCAATGAATGCCTTGAAGCGCTTTTCGTGATTACCCGCCAACCAATAAACGCTATAACCACCGAAACTTGCACCTACAGCACCGAGACGTTCTGTATCAACCCAAGGTTCCTTGCAAAGGTCGTCGATAGCCGAAAGGTAATCTTTCATACACTGACCTGAGTAGTCACCACTGATTTGTTCCAACCACTCCATGCCGAAACCAGGAAGACCGCGACGGTTGGGGGCGATAACTACGTAACCCTGATTGGCCATTACCTGGAAGTTCCAACGGAAACTCCAGAACTGACTAACGGGCGACTGAGGACCACCTTCGCAGAAGAGCAACGTGGGATATTTCTTCGTGGGGTCGAAGTTGGGAGGAAGAATCACCCAAGCGTGCATCTGCTTCTTGTCGGTAGTTTCAATCCAGCGTTCCTTGACTTTACCAAATTCGAAGTGCGCGTAGAAGGGTTCGTTTTCTTGCGTGAGTTGTGTCTTCTGACCGTCAGCAATGTTCACGAAATACACTTCGTCTGCGCGACTCATAGAGTGACACTTAGTGAGGAGTTGCTTGCCATCGGGGTGCACACCGAGGAGCACGTAGTCTGCCACATCATCCGTGATTTGCTTGACTTCGCCCTTCAAGTTGGTTTGATAGAGGTTCGTGCGACCGTGCCAAACTCCGCTGAAGTAAAGCGTTTGGTTGTCTTGTGCCCAAGCAAATTCGTTGACACCACTTTCAAAACTTTCAGTCACGTACGACTTCTTACCTGTTGCAAATTCGTAGATGCAAAGACGTGTGCGGTCGCTTTCGTAACCATCGCGCTCCATGCTGCTCCACGCAATGTAGTTGCCATCGGGTGAGAACTGGGGATTCTGGTCATAACCGGCATTCACGTCTTCAGCGAATTGATTCACCGCCTGGTTTTTCAACGAACGTGTGGGGTCGCAAGCAGGACGCACGTAACCTTCGGGTTTGCAGAGGTTCTTTACATTGTCTGTTTCAATATCGTATAAATAAATGTCGCTATCGGTGCTGATGGCATAATCCAAACCGGCGAGTTTACGACAAGTGTAAGCAATCTGCTTGCTGTCGGGACTCCATGCCAACTGTTCTACACCACCGAAGGGCAACATGGGACATTCGTAAGGTTCGCCTTCAAGAAGGTCCTTGCTCTCACCCACCTTTTCACCATCAAATGCTGCCAAGAAAGGATGCGGAGCCGACTTGGTGTAGTGATCCCAATGTTTGTACATAAGGTCGTTTGCCACAATGCCTGTTGTAAGTTGCAGGTCGGCATCATTTTCCTGAACGCTGCTTTCATGATTTACAGTCTTCACAAGAATCACCTTCGTACCGCAGGGTGAGAAGAGATAATCGTTGACATCGCTCGCTTCAAATGTAATCTGCTTGCGATTGCTTCCGTCAGCATGCATCATCCAAAGTTGCATGGCGCCATCCTTGTCGGCAGCGAGGTAAGCCACTTTGTTTGTGCCGGGAATAAATGAAGGTGCGTATTCAGCACTTGCTTCGGCAGTAAGCGGCACGGGCGTTGCATCAGTTGTGGGCGTTGAAGCGTAGATAACAGCGCGACTCTTGTTTTTTTCAACACTGTAATACGTTACGCCGTAGATAGCCTGTTGTGCATCGGCTGAGAGTTGATAACTTCCGATGCGTCCCATTTGCCACATTACCTCGGGAGTGAACTGGCGCGATGAGTCGGCAAACTCGGTGGTTCGGCTGATTTTTCCAAGTTCAGAATCTGAGTTCTGAATTGGCGAACATGCCACGAGCGAAAGTGACATAATGCAAGATGTTAAAAGTTTGTTCATTATATTGATTCTTTTAATTTGTTTGAAACAGGTTCGTGTAAATGTCGTCATGGACGTACGTTTGTTTAACAATCTGCAAAAGTATAAAAAAAACGGCTCATAGCAGAACACTTTTGTAAGTTTTAGATTTACTCATATAATTATTACTCAACTTTTGCAAGTTTAAGTTGATTCAGGTTATGAGGTTGTTAGGTCGCTTCGCTTTAAGGTTTTGAGGACTATCCAAAATGTTAATCATAAAATAGTAGTCGAGTTTTTAGGTACGAGTAAACGAGAAGCTCAGACTTGAATGCTTGTATGTTCGTAGCGAATGGTCATAGTACTCTGTTTTTTGTACTCTAACAAAGCGATCTTAAAGCCTAAGAAGTTGAGTACTTGCGAATTTTGAAATAATAATATAATAATTGATTCATTCATATTTCGTTGTAAGACGATATAATACATTAATCAAGTGCAATAGTCCAAAATGATGATACCTCCCACAATTCTTTCATTAAATCAACCACAGAATCAACTATTACGCCGTCCCGGCGTATGGGCCGACATAAAGTGGCCCCTACACCATCCGGATGGGCGTAAACGCAAAGCGATTCGCAAAAGTCTGTGCTCGTCCGTGTAGTCTGTGTGCCATTAAAATAATATCCTTTGCGTCTCTTTGCGTCTTTGCGTGAACCTCAAACAGTGCGTAGCTTAAAACACCGCAATGCTGTAGGGGCCACTTTATGTTGGCCCACCGCTCTGCAAAGGGCGAATACATGTCCGCACATCCAATGGATATTCCAAACTTTGCTTGTATTTGCCATGCGGATGCAATAATTATCTCACGCAAAGGTGCAAAGAGAAATGATTTTTCAATGGTATATTTTTTTTTGTTAAAATTTATTTAATACATATTTTATCCTTATTTTTGCAAAGTCTTTCCGCATGTATCTGCACAAGCGTGTGCGGAAGGTCCACGCCGAAGTCTGTGGTGAAGTTCTTTTGAACAAGGAAGTTTTATTGCAGGCGGTTGGGTGGGAGAGGGAAGACGAACATATAAAAGGCGTTTACTTACGCATGGTTTTAAGACTCTCTGAAATCTAGCAAATTTACAGTGTCATCGTCTTGAACTTTGCAACGTAGATGTCCATAGGGTGTGGTTATACCATCCTTGTAGCGACAGCCATGATTGTACCCTTTTGGGTGCAATCAGATGTCGCATAGGTGGAGATATATCATATTCGGCGTGGACTCTTGCGTTGTCTGTTCAACGATGATGGGCAATTGCTAGAGCCTCAGAGAGTGGAACGGACAATCGTTGGTTCCACGTCTTTTTTGTGTTCATACGGCAACAAGGAAACAACTTAAAACATTTTGCAGTTATTCATCCACAATCTACATAGGTATGAACAAGACCGATGCGTTTATTGATAGTTGGAAGAATTTATAAATATGAACATTTAACTTAATACTTTAAAACTATGAACAAAATTAAATCATTAGTGCTGGCAGCTATCGGATGGCTGTGCAGTATGAGCGTGAGTGCCGAAGATTTTGAAGTGGATGGCATTTATTACAACATATTATCGTCAACGGACATGACGGTGGAGGTTACTTACCGTGGACTTTACGACGACAATTATTCAAACGAAGAATATTCTGGTGATATCACGATTCCAGAATCTGTAACCTATAATGGGAATACCTTTAGTGTGACCAGCATTGGGGATAATGCTTTCGATTGGTGTACCAGTTTGACTTCCGTGGAGATTCCTAATAGTGTGACTAGGGTTGGGAATAAAGCTTTCTGGAATTGCTCCAGTTTGACTTCCGTGGAGATTCCTAATAGTGTGACCAGCATTGAGGATGGAGCTTTCGAGGGTTGCTCAGGTTTGGTTTCCGTGGTGATTGGTAATAGTGTGACCAGCATTGGGTTCTCTGCTTTCTTAGGCTGCTCCAGTTTGACTTCCGTAGAGATTCCTAACAGTGTGACCAGGGTTGGGGAGAGGGCTTTCATTGGTTGCTCAGGTTTGATTTCCGTGGAGATTCCGAATAGTGTGACCAGTATTGGGTCTTCTGCTTTCTCTGATTGCTCAGGTTTGACTTCCATAGCAGTTGCTGAAGACAACCCAACATATGATTCGAGAAATAATTGTAATGCGATTATAGAAACTCAAACGAATACCTTGATTGCAGGTTGTCGCGAGACAACCATTCCTAACAGTGTGACCAGCATTGGGTATGAAGCTTTCAGAGGTTGCTCAGGTTTGACTTCCTTGGAGATTCCTAACAGTGTGACTAGCATTGAGTATGCGGCTATCTGGGGTTGCGGTGATTTGACTTCCGTGGAGATTCCTAACAGTGTGACCAGCATTGGGGATTGGGCTTTCGCCGCTTGCTCAGGTTTGACTTCCGTGGTGATTGGTAATAGTGTGACCAGCATTGGGCATGGTCCTTTCGCTGATTGCTTTAGTCTAAAGAGCATCACTTCTTTAAATTCAACTCCTCCAGTAACTACGGATATCAGTCCATTCTCTAATTATGATGCGACATTATACGTTCCATTTGGCGCAAAGGATGCTTATAGTAAAACGATGTATTGGAAGGATTTTACTAATATTGAAGAGTTAGCGTTATCACCTGATGAACATTATGAACATTATGAATTAAAAGATGGTGTGGTGTATGATCGTAGTTCGAATTGCTTCGTGGATAGAGTAACCTACACCCGTACTCTCCCCAACCTCCATTGGAATGCGCTTTACGTGCCCTTCGAATTGCCTTATGACGTGATTGCTGACCGCTACGACGTGGCATATATCAATGACGTGAATGGTTATGACACGGATGATAATGGCACGATTGACGATTTGGCAATGGAGATTATCAAGATTAAGGGTGGCACGCTTAAGGCCAATTATCCTTACTTGATTAAAGCAAAGACTGCGGCAGACAAGGTTTTGAGCATCACGGTTGAGGACGCTACGCTTTATGCTGCGGAAGAAAATTCAGTGGATTGCTCCTCTGTTTATCAGAATTATACCGTAACGGGGATTTATACGAAGATGACGGCTGAAGAGTTGGCAGGTATGTTAGCGATTTCAACTTCTGGCGCTTGGCAACCCTTAGCAGCCGGAACAGCGCTGAATCCTTTCCGCTTGTATCTCTCTATTGAAAATCGCGATAACTCTCCGCTCAAGGTGGAAACCGTAGCAATGTCGCGCATGCGCATTGTAGAGCGTGGCGAAACGACGGGCGTAGAAACCATCATTCCCGCTCAGCAACGTGAAGACGTGATCATCGACCTCAGCGGACGTCGCGTGAAGCAACCGGTGAAGGGTGGCCTTTACATCGTGAATGGTAAGAAAAGAATCTTTTAATTCAATAATCAAAACATGAAGAAAACGTATTTTGCACCAAGCGTAGAATCGATTTCAATCGAATCACAATCTATGTTGGCTGCTTCTGTCGGAGAAGTGCCTATTGACCCTAACAATCCTGGAACTCCAACTGCTCAGAAGAAAGACGAGGATTTTTGGAATTCTGAATGGAAATAAAGTTTAGCTGAATAGAGCGAACAAGCATATAGGTAGGTCCTTTCGGGGCCTACCTATTTTACTATATAGAAGCATTAATTGCAAAACCGCCGCGGATGCCGTAGGGGCCACTTTATGTCGGCCCGTCGCCCCACAAGGGGCGAATACAGGTCTGCACAAAACAATAATTGACGATGCGTGTCAAAAGCAAACTGCGCAATTTTTTACGCCGCTTCGGCGTACGGGCCGACATAAAGAGGCCCCCACAACATTCGGATGAAAATTCCCGACATGTGGATCGGTTCCTACGATATCAATTTAACGTCATACTGCTCCAATAGTTACAAAAACATATTTTCCAACCGTCGGAGCCGTACGACAGTCGCAAAAAATGTTTTTGCAACTGTCGGATGGCATCTATCAAAGCATTAAGTAAATA
>JAFOWI010000068.1 GCA_017425985.1 Bacteroidaceae bacterium
CCCCAAGACCGCAGAAGGATGGCACACGCATAACGATACACAACCGGAGCGCAACAAAACCAACCCCATCCCCATTGATGGATGACAACGACAAAAGCATTTTCATCCCGCCAAAGTCGAAATGGCATCCATCAATGGGGACGGGGCTAGAGGCACCGCCACCCCGTCAGTTTCTTCTCCCCCCAGCCCTTAACTGCCGACGTCCCCACCCACCTTGAGAAACAAAAACCTAGAATTGGACAAACTGGGTAACCCTAGGCGCGGGCGCGAGACGGGCGGGAACACGCGCCCACAGCGGAACGCGAGGAGCGCGCCGCCCGCCGACAACAGCGCCCGCGCACAAATCAAAAAAGTCCCACGGCATGCAAAAGACCCCGACAGAAATTCCTCTTTCCTGCCCGTACTTAACATAACTGCCTATATTATGGGCACCGAGCCCCCCATAAAGCGAGGGGCACATAATATAGCCAGTTATGTTAACGTACGGGCGACAAATGTGACCACCAACAACCCCGCGACCTGCGTAGGGGGGCAGTGCCAGCGTTGAGGATGTGCGTGAGGAACGGCGCGCCCCCCGAAGCGACCTAGACCGACCACCAACAACCCCGCGACCTGCGTAGGGGGGCAGTGCCAGCGTTGAGGATGTGCGTGAGGAACGGCGCGCCCCCCGAAGCCAAAGCGTGGCATGAGTGACGGCAATAACTCATTCAACTTCGGGTGGGTGGGCGGGAACTCAATAAACAACAACCCCGTGACCTCGCGACCTGCGTAGCCAGCAACCTGCGCCGCCCCCCACCGCCCTAGAGAGGGGCAACGGGGGGCGGAAAGCTGGGGGGAGGAGGGGTGACAACCTGCGTCAGCCGAAGCGTGGCATGAGTGACGGCAATAACTCCTTCAACTTCGGGCGGGCGGGCGGGAACTCAATAACTACTCCGAGCCGTGCACGTTGTATCTGTGACCCAGGCAGACCCCGACGTGACCCCGACGTTACCCCGACACCTTCACGCCCAGCAGTAGCCCCGACGGGCGGGGACGGGGGGCGGGCGGGATTTGGGCTTCGCCCACGCCCGCACGCCCCCCGCCCCCGCACGACAGCAGACACCTGAGCAGACCCCGACGTGACCCCGACGTGACCCCGACGTGACCCAGGCATGACCCCGACGTGACCCCGATGTGACCCCGACATTACCACACCAAACCATTGCCCTGCCGAAGTTGTCACGCTACGGGAGAAGAGGCCGTGAGTAAACCCGTTGCCGAGTTTACTCCCGTAATACTTTACGGGAGTTAAACCCCAAATTCATGTTACACCTGTAACTTCCAACCCCGTCCCCATGAGACATAAGGATAGAGAGCCGAGGGGAAGAATTTTACCCCCAGCCTCCTATTACGTTGACAATCACCCAATTAGGGCGTTACTAGAATAACTTCAATTGATTAAGGGCGGGCTTTGCCACTTGATTCTGAACTTCCAACTCCCTTTCCATTCTCTCTATTCTCAATTCATCCTCGCTCTTGTGAGTTCCCGTTACATCATCGAAGGAATAATTCGGGGCAAGTACAACATCACGCTCATAGTCTTTTACTTCTTCACCACCAGCACTCTCCACCACTTGTTTGCACCACTCATCCAACTCGCATCCAACCATCGCTTGAAAGTACCGTCGCAGTCCATCACGCCGCACAATCTGTCGGATATGATTGAAAACTCCCTCTCGCGTTGCTGCATCATACAAAACTGCTGGCTCTTCAACACTCTTTACAAGGTGTCGTAAGAGTGTTATTCGACCATTATGCTCTGCCAATCCATCCGATTGTCGACATTTCACTGACAACCATGCCTTTTCCAATTGCAGAAGATAGACCCGCTCGTCGTTTGTTCTATCCACATGACCCTCCGCCTTACGGCATACAAACCGACTTTCATACAGAGCCTTGAAGATTTCACCCTTATAATTACATACATAGTCTAAAGACATGGGGACACCCGCCACCTCCTGCTGGTTGCACCCTCGCACACTGACTTCAAGCCTCCACACATCCCTCTCATCCATACCTGCCAAATTCCACGTATCGACAATGTACGGCTTATCCCACCCAACACCACCCACTGCGTCTTTCAACTCCTTCGATTTGTAGTATAGTTTCCATTTCACGGCCGATGTCTTGTGTCCCCAAGAGATACAATGGGGAATTCGCCGCCCACGCCAATACCCAGGCATCCACGCGTCTTGATTCAGCGACCAAAACCCACTGCCACACCTCTTGCCACCGACGTACACACTCCCATCTGCCAGTGCCTCAATGATATTTCTTTGCTCACCATTCGGGACGAAATCCAATGCAAAATCGGCGCGAGATACCCCCAAGACGGAGAAACCCACGCAGAATCCTAGCAGACCGAAGATACCATCGAGGCCGATGCCATGGTAGAACCACTCGTTTTCAACCTCAAGCAAAGCGGCATTCGCCTTGATGATAGACGACCTGGGTTTGAAGAGCAATGTAAACACACGGTCTCCACGGTCGGAGTATAGCACCCAGCGGCACTCCCACACGTTGGTGCACGACATCTTTGCCCATTGATGATTTGGCGGGCACCTCTTTGGATACTCATGGAGAGCCAAAGAAATGCCCAGCCAATCAAGGTGCAACGGATACTCTAGACTAGCGGCAGCCATTGTTCAGCCATTGCTTTTGCAATACCCTCCCAAAACCGCGCACGCCTCCGTGAACGATTAGAGCAATGTAAGAGCCACGATTCCGCTTTCCAATTGTGATAATGCGTCGGCAACAATTGCGGAAGGTCGTAAAGCCATAGACATGTTTTCTTCGTGAATTCATGTCCGAAATCCGACGGGCATACTATTTGTGAGTATGGTGGCAATTGCGCAATATATAGCGGCACGGGGTTTTCTATACAAGTAGGGATACCCAGGCGCGTGAACTCCATAAAGAACTCCCTCGCCTTTGCCATCTGTGCATACCTCGACGAATCCATCGACAGAGCCACTGCCGACGACTTCGCAAGGTAGGTACATGGTGGGTGTGCTATCACCAAATCCCATGACCACGATTGGTGGAGCAACCGGAGCACGTCAGTTTGGAAATGCCACTCTGGGTGCCCTCCTTGACACGGAACGATGTCGCAACTCCATGCGGATGCCCCAGCCTCTCGAAAGGCTTTCGTCACCACTTGGGAATACTCGCAAGCAACTAATACCTTCTTCATAAAGCACTCCCAGCCGTGCATCTGTCGCCGATATCAGCGACAAGAACTAAAAATTCCAAATAATCGATGCACCCTTTTGCGAGCATCCCCGCGGCGTCCACCATCAATTGTTCGACCTGGGCACGAACCCCAGCAATTACTATTTCATACATGACTTATGACTAGAGAAAGTTTATTAATATTTTACTTTACTAAACCATTGCGGATTTTTACCAACCGCAGAACGAAATTTTGCCAATTCATCGCCCGTAACCTTTTCTATCACCTTAACCCAAACAAGGCTCACATCATCGACCCCTAGCAGGTATTCATAATACTTTTGTTTCTCTATACAGAGCAGGCAAGCATAAATATTCCACGTCTCACCTTTATCCATCGTCAAGATATCCGAAACTTCACACCTCATAATCTCATTCTTACCGCAGATAAAAAGAACATCGCCTACAGCAATCTTTGGCAGTCTCCTTCTTACCTCAATCCTCTTACGACCAACCAAAAATGCCTCAAAGTATTCTTCTTTAACGGTACATGCCCATTCCATACCAACCCCCTTACATCATTTGAATACCAAAGCAAGTGCAAGTGGTGTACCACTTCCCCGCGAATTCGTGACTACTGACATCAAACCGCGCTTTCACGACGCGCCCCACCTCGGGGCGGATTTCATCCACGCGCTCGTTCTTTGTCGTCATCACCACACGACGCGGGAAATCCCCCAGCGTCTCCACGACAAAACCTCCGCGACGCCATGCGCCCTTCTCATTCTCTCCCGACACTTCGTCGAGGACTGCAATAACTTTACCAATGATTTCCATAAACACTATGATTTTTTGTTAGACATTGAGACACCCAGGCACTCGAGCCACTTAAAAAAGGGAGAGACCGCCACACCAACTCTCGTGCAACGGTCTCTAGTCCCCACGACTCAACTTTTAAGCCCTTCGAGTGGGTGTCTCAAGTCCACCCGTCCATCTTAAAAGTCGATGCAAAGATACAACCATTTTTCCAATCACAGAATGATAGTTGCCTCGATTTAACATTCTTTAACATTTCATGCTTGATTTCCAAGCAATTACGAAATGTTAAAATTTGGTTATGTTAAGTAGCAATGTAACAAATTGTTACAACCTCACGTTACATCCTATCAATTATCCCCAAACTTTGTCCCCATGAGACATAAGGATGGAGAGCCGAGGGGGTGAATTGCCATTATCGAGGCACTAAAAAAAAATTGGTCGCCTCATAGTTGAGGCGACCAAACATTTAAAAACTTACTCTAAATCCGGATTCTCTAAGATTATGCGACGATGACGGTCTATGATAGCAACCGGCACCAAATCTTCAGTTTTCCCCCTTTCAACATATGGCAACGTAAATATCATCTGCCATTCCCACTTTCGCTCCCTTTGTGAATACAAAGTTTCGAAATCAGTAAAGTAAGGAGATTCTGACCCTAGGACGTAGATAGTATCTAAACCATCATTAATATGAGCATATTTTTGACCAGCATCGATTTCAGACTGCCACGCATTAAGATACAAAAAACTATCTTTCGTAGGTTCTTCTAATGTC
>JAFOWI010000069.1 GCA_017425985.1 Bacteroidaceae bacterium
GCACGAAAATTTCGAAATTTGGATTTCGCTCAAAAATGTTGTATCTTTGCATTGCAGAGGAGGAGACCATGTGGTTCCCTCCTTTTTTTGGGCCAAAAATGGCAAAAACAACCTCAGATGTTATTAAAACAAGCTTTGATGTTGTTAAAAATACCTCCGATGTTGTTTTCACAAAGTCCGATGTTGTGAAAAATTTGCCCGATTTCGACACAAAAACAGCTCTAAAATCCATCAAAACATACAAACCGTAAAAAAGAACAAAAAAACAGCATTTTTGAACAAAAATTTTTAGTTACAGAATCAAAAATCAAGCTAAAAATTGCTGATTTTTCCTAAAAAAACACCCTTATTTTTCAAGAAAAAAATAGCCGAAATTCAGCTCTGAAAACGCACAAAAATTCCACTTACCACGTTGCTAAAATAACGACATTTTTAATAAAAAATCGAAGTACAAACTATCAGCAACAACAACGCACATTGCTGCGAGCTAAAACAGCAGTATTTCGCACCACAATCGCGCCACGCAACCCTTGAACCTCGAAGAAACAAATCCTTCCCACCCCCCCTCCTCGCACACCTCCGCTCCACAACCAAATCACACAGAGCCAACAAAAACTCCGCACCTCATCGCAGCGCAATTTGAGGACATCCCCCGTCAGAACTATGCCGAATTTTCTGAAAAATTGCACATTTCTAACAACTGTGCAGAAAATTATCGCAAAAAAGCGACTGTTATTTGCCGAATAACTCGTAACTTTGCACATTATTAACAAATGTGCGCAAAATCTATCGTCGCTCACCCTCCTAAGTAGAGCCACCGCACTTGCGCCCCGATTAACGCCCGAGTTATGTCAATTTCTAAAACACGATTACACCTCGTTGACTGCGCACGCGAGCTCTTCGCACGCAAAGGACTTGACGCCACCACAATGAACGACATTGCTGTGGCATCAGGCAAGGGTCGCCGTACGCTCTACACCTACTTCAAGAACAAAGAAGAGATTTACGAAGCCGTTATCACCTCGGAACTTGAACGTCTGTCGGAACGCATGGACGAACTTGCCAATACCAAATTGACACCCGAGGAGAAGGTTCTGGCTTTGGTTTACACGCACCTTACGATGATGAAGGAAGCCGTGTCGCGCAACGGCTCGCTGCGTGCCGAGTTTTTCCGCAACATTTGGACCGTGGAGCGCGTGCGCAAAACGCTGGACATCGAAGAGCGCAATGTCATCCGCCGCGTGCTCGAAGAGGGCATCGTAGCCGGTTACTTCGAGATTGACAACGTCAACCTCATGGCAGACATCATCTACTACTCCATCAAGGGCCTTGAAGTGCCCTACATTTACGACCGCCTCGGCGAAGGACTCACGGAGGACCAAAGCAAAGCCATCGTGGCCGACATTTTAAAACGCGTGCTCGTAAAGAAATAATCCCACCCACGAGGTTCACACCTTAAAAATTCATTAATTCCTTAATATAATAATTAATTATGGGACTTTTAACAGGTAAGACTGCGCTTATCACAGGCGCAGCTCGCGGTATCGGTAAGGCAATCGCTATTAAGTTTGCACAGGAAGGTGCTAACATAGCTTTTACTGACCTTGTAATTGACGAAAACGGAAAGCAAACCGAAGCCGAAATTGCGGCACTCGGCGTGAAGTGTGTGGCATACGCCAGCAACGCTGCTGACTACGCTCAAACCGAAGAAGTAGTGAACGCTGTGAAGGAAGAATTTGGTCAAATCGACATTCTCGTAAACAACGCAGGCATCACTAAGGACGGCCTCATGATGCGCATGACTGAAGCACAGTGGGACGCTGTGATTGCCGTAAACTTGAAGTCGGCCTTCAACTTTATCCACGCATGCACACCCATCATGATGCGCCAGCGTAGCGGCAACATCATCAATATGGCATCTGTAGTAGGCGTTCACGGCAATGCAGGTCAGAGCAACTATGCAGCATCTAAGGCTGGCCTTATTGCTTTGGCAAAGAGTATTGCTCAGGAATTGGGTTCACGCGGCATTCGCGCCAACGCTATTGCTCCCGGCTTCATCGAAACAGCCATGACAGCCGCACTTCCTGAAGACGTGCGCAAAGAATGGTGTCAGAAGATACCTCTCCGCCGCGGCGGCCAGGTTGAAGACATTGCCAACGTTGCAACATTCCTCGCATCCGACCTCTCAAGCTACGTCAGCGGACAGGTTATTCAGGTGGATGGCGGTATGAACATGTAACGACGTCAGCACCATGTGCTACTAACAGATTAGGAATTAGGAAGAGCTCAGTAATCATCATCAGCACCTCCTAATTCCTAATTTTAGAATCAACCAACTCGCTCGTAATCAGCGAGGAAATCTATTTTACTTACGAAACCAGCAACTCATGATTCCACTCTACGAGGACAACCACATCATCATCGTCAACAAAGCCAGCGGCGAAATTGTTCAAGGCGACAAAACTGGCGACGCCCCTCTATCCGACATTGTAAAGGCCTATATTAAAGAAAAATACAATAAGCCCGGCGAGGTGTTTTTAGGAGTTGTCCACCGATTGGACCGACCTGTGAGTGGAGTTGTCGTATTTGCCCGCACCAGCAAAGCGCTCAGCCGACTCAACGAAATGTTTCGTAAAGGCGAGGTACACAAGACGTACCATGCCATCGTTCCAAAAACCGATAAGCTCCCAGCTGAAGGAAAGCCCACGGAACTGCGCCACTACCTGACGCGCAATGAGAAAGCCAACCGCGCCTATGCCCACAACAAGGAAGTTGCCGGTAGCAAATTAGCCGTACTCGACTACACCGTAGTGAGCACCGGCGACCGCTATGCCCTGCTCGAAGTGAATCTTCACACTGGTCGCCACCATCAAATACGCTGCCAGCTCTCCACCGCCGTGGCTCCTATCAAGGGCGATTTAAAGTACGGCGCACCACGTTCGAACCCCGATGGCAGTATCTGCTTACATGCACGCACAGTTGAGTTCGTTCACCCCGTATCCAAGCAAAAAATCAAAGTCACAGCCGACTATCCGGCCCTACCTATCTGGGAAAAAATCTAAACGCCAAACACGCGACGTCCATCCCCATTCCACTTCACAGAACCTCAAACTCAATCACTATGACACAGAAATACGGTCACTACGACTTCAAAGTAGCCCCCTTTGAAGAAGACATCATGGGAGCACTCTCATGGGGAACATTAGGAAAGTTGCTGCTCCGCGCTGCTTCATATCACGCTGGCGCTCATGGATTTGGCTTCGACGACGTCAACACCAAATCGCACGCATGGGTCCTTTCGCGACTCGTCATCGACATGGAACGCATGCCCCGTATCAACGAAGCCTACAGTATTGAAAGCTGGGTCACACGCGTTTATCGCCAGTTTACGGACCGCCACTTTGACATCCTCACTCCCACAGGCGACCGCTTAGGTCAGGCCACCAGCATCTGGGCACTCATCGACATGCAAAGCCGCCAGCCAGCCGACCTCACAAAGCTTCCCGACGGAGGTTTTGGCGACGTCATGCTTCCTGAACGCGAAATCTGCATCGCCGGTCCCTCGCGCATGCGACTTTCAAAGGACGCCCCCCTCGTCAGCTCTCACAAAGCCGCTTACAGCGACCTCGACATCAATGGTCACGTCAACTCCATCCGCTATATCGAAATGTTGCTCAACACATTTTCGCTCGAAACGCTGCGCCAGCATCCTCCACACCGCATCGAAGTGGCCTACTGCTTGGAGAGCTACTGCGGAGAAACGCTCGACATCTACGCAGAGCAACAAAGCGAAGGAGTATATGCCTTCGAAATTCGCCGAGCTACGGACTGCATCGTAAAGAGCCTCATCTACTTGAAATAAGGCCAACCCTCTAAACCATAAAATCCGAACTATGAAAAAAATCGTTTTTCTTACCGGTGCCGGCATTAGCGCCGAAAGCGGCATCCGCACCTTTCGCGACGCTGGAGGCCTTTGGGAGGAATACTCCATTGAAGACGTTTGCAGCGTGGAGGGTTGGCATCGCAATCCAAAGCTCGTCAATGCCTTCTACCAAGAGCGCCGTCGGCAATTAGTCGGAGCTAAGCCCAACGAAGCCCACCGCCGCGTAGCTCAGTTGGAACAGGATTTTCAGGTTGTCGTTGTCACGCAGAACGTTGATGACCTTCACGAACGCGCAGGCTCATCCACAATCATCCACCTGCACGGTGACCTGCTCACAATGTGTTCTTCATTCAACAAGGAAGACCTTGCGCAACACGTACACCTCAGTCTTGACAACGTTGAAGTACCTGCCGACGCCCGCGCCGCAGATGGTTCGCTCTTGCGCCCATATATCGTTTGGTTTGGCGAAAATGTGCCTAAATTAGAGGACGCTATCGACGAAATTCAGAGCGCCGACATCGTTGTCATCATAGGCACATCGCTCAATGTCTATCCCGCGGCAGGCTTAATCAATTATGCGCGCCCCGATGCACAATTGTTTTTAATCGACCCCAATCCTGTAAAATTACCTCGCAATCTTACGGTCAGCGTCATCCAACAAACAGCGTCCCAGGGTATGCAAACGCTGTGCGAACACCTTTCCTCGCTAAAGCTATGACGTATATATATTAATAGGAGTGAGTTGCCCATAACAAGCAGCTCACTCCTGTTTTTTCAATCATTGCGGTTGTCGCTACAAACTCATTGCTCGAAAGGCATTCCAGCCTGCTTCCAACCATTAAAACCTACTCCGAGTTCAACAACCTCGAAGCCCAAACCCTGAAGCACAGCAGCGGCTTTCTTACTGCGGTTTCCGCTGCGACAATACACAGCCACCTTCTGACTCTTGCAGAGTTGGTCCTCCGCCAGCTGCGCGAAATCCGCCTTTTTTACATCGATATTCATACTGCCTGCTATGTGGCCTTCGCCATATTCGCTATCCGTACGCACATCCACGCGCTGCACACTACTATCTGCAATAATCGTAGCAAATTCCTCAACACCCACTGTCTGGAAGTTTGAATTTGCTGGCCGGCAAGCGCTCAACACGATAAACAAGATTGCCGCAAGGGTTAAAACACATTTCTTCATTTTCACTGGTTGGTTTAAATTTTACAATTCCTACTCGTTTCGTATTGCAAAGTTAACGGTAGAAACGGTTACTTCCGAAAAATCGGGCGTTTTTTTTGATGTAAGCATCAGTTTCCACATTTTTTTTCGTAAATTGCGAAGATAAACGATTGTAACGCAAAATTTCTGTTTCAATATCCCCAACCCCAATAAAATGAGATTGAACAAAAAACTTGCCACATTGCTGTGTGGCTTTATTTTCTCAACACAAATCTTTGCTCAGCACGCGAACCACGAACCCACCGTGGCCGAACGCGTCTTCGAACTTGAGAAGAAAAACGACTTACTCAACGTAAGCCTCAACATGCACGGCAGTTACGATGCCCCCTTCGGCTATGAATCGAGCGGTATGGGCGAATCGGCTTTCAAGATGCAACAGTTGCGCCTCGACGTCAAAGGAAATATCAACGAATGGCTCAGTTATCGTTGGCGCCACCGACTCAACCGCCCCAACAATGGCGCAGGCTCCATCGACAACGTTTCGTCGGCCATCGACTACGCAGCTATCGGCGTTAAGCTCAACGATAAATGGTCGCTCTTCTTAGGCCGTCAGTGCGCGCTCTACGGTGGCGTCGAGTACGACCTCAACCCGATTGAAGTCATTGAATTTTCCGACATGGTCAACAACCTTACGGCGTTCATGACCGGAGCGAACGTCGCCTACAAAGTGTCGGACAACCACTTACTGCAACTCCAAATTCTTGACAGCCGCAATGGTAAGCTGGAGGACGTTTATGGACAGAACTTAAACAAGGCCAAGCTCCCCTTCGTTTACATTCTCAACTGGAATGGCAAGTTTTTTGATGGTAAATATGCCACATGCTGGTCGATATCCGGAGCATCGCCGGCGCGAGGTAAGTACACAGCCTACGTAGCGTTGGGCAACAAAATCCGTTTTTCAAAGAAACTCGACATGTATCTTGACCTCATGCACTCATACGAGCAGCTCGACGACAAAGGCTACCTGACAGCCATCGTAGGCGAGCAATTTGGCCACAGAGCACCGTCAGCACTTTACAATTCAGCCGTGATGCGCGTAAACTACCGCTTCGCTCCACGCTGGAATGCCTTTTTCAAGGGAATGTACGAAACGACAGCTTCAGCTAAGCACAACGCTGCGTTCGAGCGCGGGCGCTACCGCACGGCTTACGGCTATATTGGCGGACTGGAGTTCTATCCGATGGAGGAAAGCAACCTGCATTTCTACGCAGCCTTCGTAGGCCGTAGCTACCAGTACAGCAACCGGGCAAAAATGCGCGGATTTAACGACTACGACACGCAACGCCTTCAGCTCGGCTTCATATATCAGCTGCCGGTTTTCTAAGTCTTTGAAAAAATATGTGTATCTTTGCACTCATAATTCAGACTATATTCTTAAAACTATGATTGTATCTCCCTCCCTCCTCGCTGCCGACTTTGCAAACTTGCAGCGCGACATAGAAATGTTGAACAATAGCGAGTGCGACTGGTTCCACCTCGACGTAATGGACGGCGTATTCGTGCCCAACATCTCCTTCGGTTTTCCCGTAATGGAGGCCATGGCTAAACATGCCAAGAAACCGCTCGACGTACACTTGATGATTGTGCAGCCCGAAAAGTTCGTTAAGGAAGTTAAGGCACTTGGCGCAAAAATCATGAACGTCCACTACGAAGCCTGCACACACCTTCACCGCGTAGTGCAGCAAATCAAGGCTGAGGGCATGATGGCAGGCGTAACACTCAATCCCCACACCCCTGTCAGCGTGCTTGAGGACATCATCGTTGACCTTGACCTCGTAATGCTCATGTCGGT
This sequence comes from Bacteroidaceae bacterium, assembly GCA_017425985.1. Taxonomy (GTDB): domain Bacteria; phylum Bacteroidota; class Bacteroidia; order Bacteroidales; family Bacteroidaceae; genus Alloprevotella. Next base: position 6,906 of record JAFOWI010000069.1, read on the forward strand.
GAATCCCGGATTTGGCGGACAAAAGTTTATTGAGCACAGCGTAGAAAAGGTGCGCCGCCTTAAGGAACTCATCGTGCGCACAGGCTCACACGCAATTATCGAAGTGGACGGCGGTGTGAATCAGGAAACAGGTAAATTGCTTGCCGAAGCCGGTTGCGACGCTGTTGTAGCAGGTAGCGCCGTGTTCCGTGCAGCAAGTCCCGAGGCCGAAATCTCTGCATTAAAGAATCTTTAATTTTCAACAAACATAGCCATGCTTCGCCCTATTTTAACAAATAAGGAGTTGATTCAACTCATGGAGTTGATAAAGGAAAGCAAGTCTATCTTCATCTGCGGACACCGCGGACCCGATGGCGACGCCATGGGCTCAGCGCTTGGTTGGAAAGATTATTTGCAAGCCCTCGGTAAAGAGGTTTTCGTAGCGATGCCAAACCCTTGTCCCGACTTTTTAAGATGGATGCCGGGCGCTCAGCAAGTGAAATTCTACACGGAGTCGGCTGCCGAAGTAAGCAGTGCCATCAAAAAAGCCGACTTGCTCTTCCTACTCGACATGAACGAGGCGAGCCGCACACAGGAGATGGCGGCTGAAATCACAAGTTGCAAGGCCAAGAAAGTAATCATCGACCACCACCTGAATCCCGCAACCGAAGGCTACGCTTGCGTAGTGTCGCGACCAAAAATCAGCAGCACTTCGGAGCTTATATTGCGCATCATCTATCAGTTGGGCGGCTACGGGCGCCTTACGCGCGCTGCTGCAGCCTGCATCTACACAGGTATGATGACCGACACCGGTGCTTTCACCTACAACTCCAACGATCCTGAGCTCTATCAGTGCATCAGCCTGCTCCTTGGCAAACATATCGACAAGGACCGCATCTATCGCAATGTCTATCACACCTATAGCGAACACCGCCTGCGCCTTCAGGGCTACATCCTCCACCAAAAACTGGAATTTCTCGAAGGTCGTCGCGCTGCACTCTTTACCCTCACGCGCGAAGAAATGAAGGAATTTCACTTTATTCGCGGCGATATCGAAGGAGTTGTGAACATGCCGCTTCAAGTGAAAGGTACGCGCTTGAGCATCTCGCTCAGAGAAGATACGGAGAAAGACGTCATCCGCGTAAGCCTGCGTTCGGTGGACAATTTCCCGTGCAACAAGATGGCGGAAGAGTTCTTCAACGGCGGCGGACACCTTAATGCCTCCGGAGGCGAGCTTCCTTTCCCAATGGAAGAAGCGATAAACACAGCCCGACGCGCTGTCGAAGCCTACAAACACTTATTCTACGACAATCCGGCGCACTAATCGACAACAACATCAAACAAAGCAAATCCGCAACACGACATGGAAACATGCATGTTGCGGATTTCTTTTGTTTAGCAAGCACCGAATTTCAGATTTAACCAATACCGCTCTCACAATCTCAGAGCTACCTGGCAGTAACCTACTTTTTCAGAATCGGCTGTATGACTTCCTCCATCACAAGGTAGCCCGCCTTGTTAGGATGTACGGCGTCCTGCTGAAATTCCTTCCTGAGTGCCATGTTTTCATCGGCCATGACGGAGAAGAAGTCGGCATATTGCAACTTCTGCTGCTTGGCATACGCACGAAGTCGGTCGTTGAGTTCCTTAATCGAAGCGATCGCACGCTCAGAGCTGATTTCCCACGACCAACCATAGCGGTCGGCAGGAAGCACAGAGCAGAGCACAACTTCAATGCCATTATAGCGCGCCAACTCAGCCATGGAAACGATATTTTCAAAAATATGGTCGAGCGAAACGTAGCCCTGATTCATCGCAATGTCGTTGGTGCCGGCAAGGATGACCACCTTCTCCGGACGAAGATTGATGACGTCCGCACGAAAGCGCGCCAACATCTGAGCAGTGACCTGTCCGCTAATACCGCGACAAACGTAGCCCTTATTTTCGCTGAAGAACTCGGGATGAAAGCGCTTCCAGTTCCACGTAATCGAATTGCCCATAAACACAACCTTTGCCTTCTTCACCTCAGCATTCGACTTGTCGTAAACGCCATACTGTGCCCAATCCTGCGGAGCGCGCAAACGTGGCAACTCAAGCTCTGCCACGACGGGATAATGGTCGGAAAGCAAGCGCGCCACCACCTTTCTTTCGGCGCCGTCGGCCCCTGCCATCGCTCGCCAATAGTTGTGTGTCAACACTCCATACTTGTGCACCGCGAAGCGCGGCGACACAAAAATATGGTCAATGCGCTTGTCCGTATGCGCGTCAGGATTGAAAGCATTAAACGTACCCGTCGCGGCCATGCGGCACTTAGCTACATCGAACGCATCGCGAAAAGCTCCGGGAGCTGTGAGCAGCGCATAGCTATCGGCATATTGATCAACATTAAAGTCGCCCGTCACAACAAGCGGCGCATCGCCACACAATTCCTTGGCCTTAGCCAGCACAAGCTTTGCGCTCTCCTTGCGCGCCTCAACTCCGATGTGGTCCATGTGGAGGTTGAACATCCAGAAGCGCCACTTCGTAGAGCGGTCCTCAAACTCAGCCCACGTACAGATGCGACAAATGGCGGCATCCCAGCCTCGCGAACCAACAACGTCGGGCGTTTCGGACAGCCAGAACGTACCACTGCGCAAGCAGTTCAAACGACTCTTCTTATAAAATATGGGAGCAAACTCGCCAGCCTTATCGCCATCATTTCGGCC
>JAFOWI010000070.1 GCA_017425985.1 Bacteroidaceae bacterium
AGTGGACGAGGTAAAGAAGGACAAGACCATCAGCACACTCGAAGACCATCATATCGATAAGATTTTCAAGGCCTACAAGGAATACAAAAACATTGAAGGTTTTGCCAAGGTAGTTTCCAACGACATCGAACAGCACAGCCACAGCATCTACGACAACATCATGCTTCCCAAGCCTCAGGACTACAGCAACCGTGAAGATGTACGCTGGATTTCGCTCACAAACGAAGCAGGTCATGGTGCAGTGTTCGTAGCCGGTGGTCAGATGTCAGTATCTGCTCAGCCCTGGACAAACCTCGAACTCCTCTATGCGCCCCACTTCTATCAGCTCCCCGAAAGTACTGGTACTCACCTCTACCTTGACAGCAAGGTGTCAGGTCTTGGCGGTGCATCATGCGGACAGGGCGGTCCTTTGAACCACGACCGTTGCTTGGCAAATGCGCATAACTTCAGCTTCATCATCCGTCCTGTACTCGGCAACAACATGGCTGACCAGGCTAAGGTGGTAACTGCCGGCGAAAAGCCTTTGACCATCACACGCAGCAACACCGGTAAGGTGGAAATCACATCTGTTGACAAGAGCCGCACAATTATGTACAGCCTCAATGGAGCTAAGGAAGGCGTTAAGTACACTGAAGCCATCAACCTCCGCAATGGTGGTACTGTGAAGGCTTGGTATGCCGACAACGAAGCACTTGCTGTTGAAATGGCGTACGCTAAGATTGAAAGCGTGCCCCTCGTCGTTACATTCTGCTCAAGCCAGGAACCCGGCGAAGGTGCTGAACGCCTCGTTGACGGTGATGTTTCTACAATCTGGCACACAGTTTACGGTGTGACCGTAGCGAAGTATCCCCACTGGGTAGATTTCGATGCGAGCGAAGTGAAGACTATGAAGGGCTTCGTTTATACTCCTCGCCAAGATGGTCCTAACGGTCAGGTGAAGGATTATGAAATCTACGTATCTCAGGACGGTAAGGAATGGGGCGCACCCGTGAAGAAGGGCACCTTCGCTCGCGGTGGCGAAGCTAAGCGCGTTCTCTTCGACGCTCCCGTCAAGGCTCGCTACATCCGCTTCCGTGCACTCTCAGAACAAAGCGGTACAGACTTTGCCAGCGGTGCTGAATTTACGCTTATCGCTGAATAAGCAAAGCGCTCAGCAGTAAATATTCTGCTTAGCTGCTTATATATAAATATTGGAGGTTGTCTTCTCACTCGGAAGGCAACCTCCAAGTTTGTTTGATTTTCTCAAAACTACAGGAATTTTACTAAGGAAGTTCGTGCGGGGCATGCTTCCATAGTCAATATCCCGCCTGATTATTACAATTTTAGGACTCACAATGTGTTATTTCTTTAAAAAAGTCGTAATTTTGCATCGAATATGGGCTGTTGAAATTTGCAGTCCGTAAGCGCTGATTATAAATTAAAAACTTTATACAATGAAGAAATCAATCTTACTCACTATTGCGTTGCTCATCGGTATCGCTACGCAGAGCATGGCGCAACTTCCCTCAGTTGTCCTTAAGGACATCAATGGCAAGAGCGTAAATACAGCAAAGCTCTCCAACGACGGAAAGCCCTTTATCATCACGTTCTTTGCAAAATGGTGTAAGCCTTGCAACCGCGAACTCACTGCTATCAGCGAAGTTTACGAAGAATGGCAGGAAGAAACCGGCGTTAAGGTGTTTGCTGTGTCTATCGACCAGGCGCAGGATGCTTTGAAGGTGAAACCCTTTGTTGACTCAAACGGATGGGAGTTCGATGTGTTGCTCGACCCCAATGGTGCTTTCAAGCGTGCTTTGGGTGTGAACCTCATTCCCCACGCAATCGTTTGCGACGGCAAGGGACAGATTGTTGAAAGCCACAGTGGCTATACTGAAGGAGGCGAAGAACACCTCATCCAAAAGGTGCGCGACATCCTCGACAACAACTACACTCCTCTCAAATCAACTAAGGATGAGGCTCCTGCTAAGAAGGACTAATCCCCCTATGGGAATGCAACCGTGAATGGGTAAGCGCAGTTCTGCCCACCTATGTTTGACGGATGCATTCCCATAACTTTGTATAATATAGGAATAACGAAACGTAGCCGAAGTAGTGTCAGCTTCATTTTAACAAGGTTTGACCGGTTTGCGCGCTACACTCATATTATAATATATATAATGAAGAAAATCATCCTCGCAGCCTGCATGGCAGCAACGCTCCCTACATTTGCACAGCAAGACGGCGGCGTAACGTTCAGCGGAAGCATTCAGAGCGACATGCTCGTCTTCCCGGAGAACGACAAGGAAATCGGTACTAATTACGGCACCAACAAGGATTTCCTCACTAACACGTATGCCAATTTCAACCTCCAGTCGAAATTCATCAATGCCGGCGCTCGACTCGAATACATGGAAAATCCATTGCCCGGTTTTGAAAACAATTTCGCAGGATGGGGACTTCCTTATCTCTACGTGCAGGGTAATTACAAGTCAGCTGAACTTACGCTTGGCGACTTCTACGAGCAGTTTGGCTCGGGCCTCGTACTCCGCGCTTACGAAGAGCGTGCGCTCGGTATCGACAATTCGATCCGCGGCGGTCGCCTCGTTTTGCGCCCCATCAATGGTTTGAATATTAAAGTTCTTGGTGGTCAGCAGCGCGAATATTGGGAAAACCGTGATTTCGATAACTTTAAGTACATCGACAGCAACAATCCCTGGATTTATGGTGCGGATGTGGAAGTCAATGTTGATAACTTTATTAGCAGCCTTGGTAATAACAACACCAGTCTGCTCCTCGGTTTCTCGGCTGTTACAAAGCATGAGCAGGACGAAAACCTGATTTCTATTCAGAATGGAACAGCTTATCGCTTGAATCTTCCTGAAAATGTTACCGCCTTCGATGTGCGTGCCAACCTTCAGAAGGGCAACTACAACTTCCTTGCCGAATATGCCTGGAAAACACATGATCCCTCTTCGAGCAACGATTATATTTACCGCATGGGCAATACGCTCTTGCTCTCGGGCTCATATTCTAAGAAGGGCTTTAGCGCATTGCTTCAGGCAAAGCGTACGGAGGACATGAGCTTCCGTAGTAAGCGCTCTATGGACAAGGCGAGCACCGCACGCTACATTAATCACCTCCCCGCCTTTTCTACGCAGCACACTTACGCCCTCGCAGCGCTCTATCCCTACGCTACGCAAAACGCGCTCGGCGAATGGGCTTTCCAGGGCGAAGTGGGTTACAACTTCAAGCGCAACACGGCGCTCGGAGGTAAGTACGGTACAAAGGTGAAGCTCAATGCGTCGCATATTCGCGGCATCGACCGCCGTCCGCTTGCGGGACAAACTACAACGCAGGGTACAGCCATGATGGGTACTGACGGCTACAATTCAAAATTCTTTGAGATGGGCAACGAAACCTACTATCAGGACATCAACCTCCAGGTAGAAAAGAAGCTCACGAAGGACTTCAAGCTCAACCTTATGTACATGAACCAACGCTATAACCAGTTTGTCATCGAGGGCCACGGCGATACGTTTACTTCAAACATCTTTATAGCCGAAGGTAAGTGGAACATTTCAAAGAAGGTGGCACTTCGCGCCGAAGCACAGTACCTTACTACGAGCGGCGACCAGCACGATTGGGCTTACGGCTTGCTTGAACTCTCTGTGCTCCCCGGTTTTATGTTCACCGTGAGCGATATGTACAACGCCAACGTAAAGGGTAGCGACGGACTTACCAGTGCGCAACACTTCTACAACGTGGGCGGCGCCTATACTTACAAGGCACATCGCCTTCAGCTTAGCTATGGCAAGACGCGTGCAGGTTTCAACTGCTCAGGCGGTGTTTGCCGCTACGTACCCGCTTCAAAGGGTTTCAACGTATCCTACAATTTTAATTTCTAACAGCGATTATGAATTTTAAGAAATACCTGACAATGGGTTTCATGGCAGCCGCACTGGTTGCCTGCGACAATGTGGATGAAGACGAACGTTTCATTCCTGTAGGCGGAACGCCCACTGCTATTCAGAAAAACATCCTCATCGAGGACTTCACAGGCATGCGTTGCATCAACTGCCCCAATGCCGCGGACGAAATCCAAGCGCTGAGTAACTACTACGAAGGACGCATCGTGAGCGTGGCAATCCATCCCAAAATTGGTGATTTCCACGGTCCGTTGGCAACCGAACTTGCTACGACTTATGCCGAGCACTATGGAATTGAGTCTTTGCCCAAGGGCATGGTTGACCGTCAGGCACCCGAGGATTTCGACAAGTGGTCAACGACGGTTTATCAGCGTGCGTCGGCAGAAGTTTCCAGTGTGAACATTGTAGCCAACACCCACTTTGCCGAACTTACGCGTGAGCTTACAATCGATCTCAACCTTACGGCAGAAATAGAGGCGAACGCCGATCTTCAGGTGTGGCTCACGGAAAGCAACATTATAAGCTTTCAGAGCATGCCTAATGGCTCTATTAACGCAAACTACACACACAACCATGTGCTCCGCGACGCAGTTAACGGCACATGGGGCGAAGCTGTCGAATTGAGCAACGAGGCTACACAGCTGACTTACACCTATAGTGTGCCTGAGGAATGGAATGCCCAGCATATGGCAGTTGTTGCTTTCGTAAGCAACGATGATGGAGTGCTTCAAGTCATTGAACACGAACTCTTTGAAGATGCTGAACCAGAAACTCCTGTTGCTCCCAAGATGGAATTGACGTGGAATGGTGCTGTTGCAAACTCAAGCATTTCGCTTCAGGCAACCGACGGCGTTGCTACGTTGGAGGACTTGCTCCTTACAAACGCGGGAGGTGGTACGCTTGCGGCTGATATTGCAGTCGAAGTTGTTGAAAACGAAACTAATGCTGATATTCAGTTTACGCTCAACGGCGAAGCGCTCAGCCAGTCGGCTTCAGTTTCGCTTACCGGCGCTGAAGTGGCAAACATCGGCTCAGTAGCTACTTTTGCTCCCAATGCTTATGGCACAGCAAAGGTACAACTTACTTTCACGGAAGGTGAAAATACAAAGACGCTCGTTGTCAACTTCGTGAATGAAAAATCAGACGATACGCCCACAGGGCCTTTCCAACTCGTTTACAACGGTCTGCCCCTCGCTGACGGCGAAACATTGAACATCAATGCCATCGTAACAGACCTCACTGAGTTTATGCCCGACTACTATATTGTGGAAGCAAAGACAAACGATGATGTAAATGCGCTTAACATCAAGAACCTTACGGGCGAAGTACTTTCGGCAACTGTAAAGGTTGAAGTCCTCTCTGACGTAGAAGGAACATCTTATTCGCTTTGCTCATTTGGCATGTGCTCACCTGTAGAAAACGGTGCGGGCACAAAGGTGGGCGAAATCCAGGCGAATTCAGAGGCTGCGACAGGTTGGGACGTAGCCTTTACGCACGGCATGTATGGTACAGCGCAAACAAAACTTACTGTTACCGCAGGCGGAACGACGCAAACTGTTTACGTCAATTTTGTGTATGAAAATACCGAAGTTCCTGAACCTACTGGTCCTTTCCAACTTGTTTACAACGGTCACCCCATTGCTGACGGTGAAACATTGGATATCAATGCGATTGTAACAGACCTCACTGAGTTTATGCCCGACTACTACATCGTAGAAGCAAAGACAAACGATGATGAAAACGCGCTTAACATCAAGAATCTTACGGGCGAAGTGCTTTCGGCAACTGTTAATGTTGAAGTCCTTTCTAACGTTGAAGGAACCTCTTATTCGCTTTGCTCATTTGGCATGTGCACACCTGTAGAAAACGGTGCGGGCACAAAGGTGGGCGAAATTCAGGCAAATTCTGAAGCGGCGACAGGTTGGGACGTAGCCTTTACGCACGGCATGTATGGCACTGCGCAGACAAAGCTCACTGTAACCGTAGGCGAAGAATCGCAGACTATTTATGTCAACTTTAATTATCAGCCCTAATTCAGTGCGATAATCTGTTTTGAAAATAAAAGAATCGGCATTCATCCTTGCAGAGTATGAGTGCCGATTCTTGTTTTGTTGGATTTATGTGTGGCGTCGGTTTTGCTGTTTATGGTAACATCGCGCAAAGGCGCTCCAACCATAGTTGGTCCACCTCGTCGAACGTTGCCAAGTGTTCGCTATCAATGTCTAAGACGGCAGTGACTTTGCCGTCCTTAAAGATAGGTACAACGATTTCCGAGCGCGACGCGCTGCTGCAGGCAATGTGTCCGGGAAACTGCTCAACATCGGGCACAATAATTGTGCGCTCCTCTGCCCACGCCGTACCACAAACGCCCCTGCCGCGCCTGATGCGCATGCAAGCGAGTGGCCCTTGAAAGGGGCCGAGCACAAGCTCGTCGTCAATGACGCGGTAAAAGCCCACCCACCAGAAGCGGAACGTTTCCCAAAGGCAGGCAGCAACGTTTGCCATGCGTGCCACGTCGTCTGTTTCGCCTTCCAGCACGGCTTCAATTTGTGGGAGCAACGTGGCGTAGCGTTCCGCCTTCGTCGCTCCCGATATGATTAAATGTTCTGACATAGATAAAGCTTGTTTGATTTTTAGGAATTTCTATAGCATATAGAAATTCTATAGTTTCTATAATATTTATAGCTTCTATAGTTTCTATAGCTTTTATAATTCTCGCCCCCTCAATTCTATCTCCACAATCTCGGGCCAGGCGCCGAAGCGGAAGGGGATGTTCGAGCCTGCACCTGTGGAGACAATCAAGTGTTGCCCCTGCTCCTCATAATGTCCGCCCCATTCGTCGTAAATCCATTTTGAGGGCGAGAAGTTGCCGAGCCTGAATTGCATGGCATGCGTGTGGCCCGATAGCGTAAGGCACACGTTGGGATGCTGTGCCAGCACTTCGCGGCGCCAATGTGTGGGGTCGTGCGACAGCAATACGACGCACGCATCTTCTCTTACACCATTGAGCGCCTTTGGCAGGTCGCCGTGCGAGGGGAAGGGTGGGCGTGCCACGTTTTCTACACCGGCAATGACGAGCGAGTCGGCTCCGCGTCTTACGACGACGTGCTCATTCATCAGCAGACGCCAGCCCATTGCGCGTTGCATGCTTATCAGCTCCTGCAGGCGTTGCTTGCGACCGCCAATCGACTTGTCGGGATGGTACGTGCAGTAGTCGTGATTGCCAAGGATGGAGAAGACGCCATCGCGGGCGCTTATCTTCTTCAGTTCGGCTTGAAACGGCTTCAATTCCTCGGGCGCCAGGCTCACGAGGTCGCCTGTGAAGACTACGGCGTCGGCATCCAACTCATTGATTTGCGCCACCATCTGCTCCACAAACTTCGTATCTTCGCCAAACGTGCCCAGATGGAGGTCGGAAATCTGCACAATCTTGTAGCCTTCAAACGTAGCCGGTAATTGCGCCACGTTCACGGTTTCGTTTTTTGTCACAAAGCGCGTCCACCCCCAGCAAAATCCGTAGAGCGCCATGATGAAAGTGGCGCTACCCACTACGACGGCGCAGCCCAGGCCCATAACTTCGCCGTTGGGCACAATGAGTGCGCACAACCTGCCGAGCAGAGAGAATAGCGCAAACATTATCTTTGGCAGCGCTACGCAGAGAAATACGAGGAACGTGATTTTGAGCACTATGTGCGACCCCGCACCCACGATGAAGCAACCAATGCCCCACATCAGCACTGCTAACGGAAGCCAATACAGCACTCCGCCCCATAGCGAACACACTCCGCGCGCATAGCTCATCCAGAGATACACGTCCGTCAGCACCAACAGGAGCAATAATAATATAGGAAGAAGGGGCATAAAATTTGTTGACGATTTTTCGTAAATGAGTAAACGATTGGTTTGAGTTGGACGCTTGCTTGTGCCCTGCACAGTTTTGTAACCTTACCGGCGAAGCGACCTTAATACCTTAATTGAGTAAAAACTTGTTTGCTGAATTAAGGCCTTAAATAAATATCAGCAACAAAATTGCACAATTTTATTGGAAAAATGGAGGTAAACAAATCTCAATTTCAAAAAAAATACGTTCCTTTGCATTATATTTGGATTTGTAGCACAATTCTCTCTACGAGCGCCCCTCATGGAGGGCGTTGTTCCGACGAATTTAAACTTTAAAACACAAACCTATATTTCACTATGTACGGTAATTTTCAAAAATTCCTCCAGGACGAGCTTCAAGCCATCAAGGAGGCTGGTCTTTACAAGAACGAACGTCTTATCGAAGGCCCCCAGCAAGCAGCTATTCAGGTAGCAGGTAAGGAAGTGTTGAATTTCTGTGCCAACAACTACCTTGGTCTCTCTAACCATCCCCGCCTTGTGCAGGCTGCAAAGGACATGATGGATCAGCGCGGTTACGGTATGTCGTCAGTGCGCTTCATCTGCGGTTCGCAGGATGCTCACAAAACGCTCGAAGCTGCCATCTCTAAGTTCTTCAAGACTGAAGACACTATCCTCTATGCAGCATGTTTCGACGCTAACGGCGGTGTGTTCGAACCCCTCCTCACTGCTGAAGATGCCATCATCTCCGACGCACTCAACCACGCTTCTATTATCGACGGTGTGCGTCTTTGCAAGGCTAAGCGCTATCGCTACGCCAATGCTGATATGGCTGACCTCGAACGTTGCCTTCAGGAATCTCAGGAACAGCGTTTCCGCATCATCGTTACCGACGGTGTGTTCTCAATGGACGGCAACGTAGCTCCTATGGACAAGATTTGCGACCTCGCTGAAAAATACAACGCCCTCGTAATGGTTGACGAAAGCCACTCTGCAGGTGTTGTGGGTGCTACAGGTCGCGGTGTGAGCGAGTTCTACAACACTTACGGACGCGTTGACATCTATACCGGTACGCTCGGCAAGGCATTTGGTGGTGCAATGGGCGGTTTCACAACCGGCCGCAAGGAAATCATCGACATGCTCCGTCAGCGTTCACGTCCCTACCTCTTCTCTAACTCGTTGGCTCCCGCTATCGTTGGCGCGTCTATCGAAATGTTCAAGATGCTCGACGAGTCAAACGAACTCCACGACCGTCTTGTTGAAAACGTAGAATACTTCCGCACTAAGATGATGGAAGCAGGCTTCGACATCAAGCCTACTCAGAGCGCCATCTGCGCTGTGATGCTCTACGACGCTAAGCTTTCACAGGTTTACGCACAGAAGATGCAGGAAGAAGGCATCTATGTTACCGGCTTCTACTATCCCGTTGTTCCCAAGGACCAGGCACGCATCCGCGTACAGATTTCTGCCGGACACAACCGCGAACACCTCGACAAGTGTATCGCTGCCTTCATCAAGGTGGGCAAGGAACTCGGCGTGTTGAAGTAAACAAGCCGTTAAGTTAAACATCCATTAATAAAGGAGAAAGGAGAGTTGCCATGCCGAAATCGAGCGTCGCAAAATCTCGTTTCTCCTTTATTTGTTTGCGCTTATCATTTTAGCCGGTGGCTTTCAGTTTCGGCATTGCTGCATCTTGATTTTTTATTAAGTTTTCTTGGAATTTCGTTGATTCAGCTTGCGCACTGCAGCATGCTTGCAAGTTTGATTCGGCGCTTGATGAGTCGCAGTTTTCTCCTGTCTTGTTTCAGCTATATTATTTAATATGATGGTTTCATCTGATGCGCAACGCACCGTGTGGCTCGACGTAGCCCGCCTCGTTGCTTTCCTACTTCTTCTCGGCTGCCACGCCACCGACCCCATCAATGCCGCTGCTACTTACGGCAGTTCGGCTGAGGCTATCAGCGCAGACGACATAGCCTGGGGCGCTATATGGGGCACGTTTGTGCGTCCCTGCGTGCCACTCTTCGTGATGCTCACAGGGGCATTGTTGCTGCCCACGTCGCTCAGCATGAAGGCGTTTTATCAGCGCCGCATACCGCGCGTGTTGTGGCCCTTCCTGTTGTGGTCCGTGCTCTATTATCTCACGCCGTGGCTTACGGGCGTGCTGGGGGCTGACAAGAGTATGGTGACGTACATTTTCAGCTGGGCAGAGTCCGATAGTCAGGCGCTTGCCGATGCGCTTACGACCATTGCGCGCATTCCGCTCACGTTTCCCTACCTTGCGAGCCACATGTGGTACATCTATCTGCTCATTGGGCTCTACCTCTTCATGCCCATCTTCTCGGCATGGGTGGCTACTGCCACGCGCCGCGAAAAGGAGTGGGTGCTCCTGCTTTGGGGCGCCAGCACCGCGCTGCCTTACGTCACGGAGTTTCTCAGTACCTACAACTTCGGCACGTGTTCGTGGAACAGTTTTGGCACGTTCTACTACTTCGCCGGCTTCAATGGTTACCTGTTGCTCGGGCACTACGTTCGCCGCTACGTCGACTGGGGTGTGCTGAAGACGCTCGCCGTCAGTGTGCCGCTCATCGGCGCCGGATTTGCCATTAGCTACCATGGTTATCAAACGATGGTGGCGCTCCCCGAACCTACGCCCGAACAGGTGGAACTCTTCTGGACCTACTGCACGACGAACGTGGCGCTCATGAGCCTCGGATGGTTGCTCCTCTGCAAGCGCTGCAATGTCAGTTCGGCTAAGGCGCAAGCGCTGCTGAGGAACCTTACGCTCTGCGGTTTCGGCATCTATATGGCGCACTATTTCTTCGTGCGTCCCTGCCACGACCTCGTAGCTCTGCTTCAGCTGCCCACGCCTCTGCGCATCCCGATGGCAGCTGTGTTGTTGTTGGTCGTAACGTGGAGTCTTGTGTGGCTACTGCGTTGGTTGTTGGGCAGATATGCGCGCTACATTGTAGGATAAGTGTGCGTCGTCCTGCGTTGAAGCATCAGCCGGGATTGGCGCTTTGAGCAGAGGAGCTGTTTATGAGTGGCTTACGTCGCTCTTCCTCGCTTATGCATCGGACGTTGTTCGTAGGTGCTTAAAAATCGTGAAAATTTTTATTGCGCGCCTATCTCGGTACAAAGATAATACACAGCGAGTTAGGCATCAAAATTAGTCGGCCTTTTGGTTTTGGCGACCGAACTCGGGGGTGCGCAAAACGAGGGTTTTCGGGGGTGCGAGATAGCAAAATGAAGGGTTAATTTGTTAACGGATGTTAATTAACACAATTTAATAAATTTGGATTTCGTCAAATTTTGTTGTAACTTTGTAGTACAAGGGAGGAACCACGCGGTTTCTCCCTTTTTTTGGCCCAAAAATGGCAAAAACAAGCTCAAAGGTTGTTAAAACAAGGTCCGATGTTGTTAAAATTACCTCCGATGTTGTTCAAAGAAGGTCGGAGATCGTGATTTTTTCGATGGGTTTCGGGGCAAAAAAGTGTAATTTCGGGGTGCGAACAGCAGATTTTGTAAAAAAGACAAAAAATTTTTGTGCACGTTAATTGTAAACAAATGTTAAAATTTCAAAACGCGTGATTTTGTCAAAAAAATGTTTTTGTTCGTGGCTTGTTTTTCCGGAAAAACATCGCGGATGCTGTAGGGGCCACTTTATGTCGGCCCGCACGCCGAAACGGCGTAATGAAAAATAGCCATGCTGTTGGCTTGCAGATATTTTATTCTCACGCAGATTGCGCGGAACTCACAGAAACGCACTGGCTTCGCGTGCTTGCCATGCGGGAGGTGCAGGTTCGCCCCTCGCAGGGCGACGGGCCGACATAAAGTGGCCCCTACACCATGCGAGAGGTTCGTACAATGAAATGCACCGCATAGGTCCTCGTCTTTCGAGAAGTCTGTGTGAAATAAAATCGCGTGCTTGCCATGCGAGGTGTTTGTGTAGTGAAATCTGCTATGCGTAAGCGTCAGTTATTCGTAAAGAATGTTAAAGACCTTCGGTTTTTGAGCAAATTGCTTGCTTTGGGGTGGGGGAGCGACTTATCTTTGCTTATGGAGCTACGCGTTGCGCCGAGCGCAAAGGTCGTGGTTACTCAATATTATATTTACAAACTTTAAACTGAACACTATGGAGAATATCAATGCTTATTTGCCGTATTTGCGCAATTACAATTTTACAGGCGTTGTGCCTGTGGTCATTGACTTTTATGCATCGTGGTGTGGGCCTTGTAAAGCGCTCGCTCCCTTGATTGAACGCCTGGCAACGGACTACGAAGGTAGGCTGAAGGTGCTCAAAGTGGATGTGGACAAGAATCAAGCTTTGGCGGAAGCGGCGCGTATTCAGTCCATTCCCACGCTCTTTTTTATTGATGTGAACGGAAACATTGAGCGCTCGGTGGGCGGCATGCCCTACAACGAGTTGGTTCGCCGTGCTGAGGCTTTGCTCTAAGCCTTGCACGAGTGGAGATAAAGAAAATCCGACTTGCACGCATGCAAGTCGGATTTAGTTTGTCGGAGCGTTGTGAAACTACTTTTTAGCGGCGCCGGCGTTGCAAGGCTCAATGATGAGTTTGTAAATATTGAGGGCTTCGCACTTTGGTGATCTTGATGTTCCAAGGTCTAATGTTGCGACGTCAAAAATTATCGTGTAGGTAGTGTCCTCGATATCGGTGATTTCCAGATCTTCGAACAACACAACCTGTTCGACACGGTCGCTGGGTGCTGTCACCTTTGACGGAGTCTTAGATATTTGCTGTTTATTAGCACGGATGGATGCTGAAAATTTTACTTGTTCAACATAAGGAAGACCGCGGCTATCTACTAATGTAGGTTCGAGCAGTTTGTGGTAAGCTGTCGGCACGACGATGGCGCTAACCTTGTAATGGCCTGGCGCTAATGTTGGAAATATTGTTTCAAAATTAAAAGTTTTAAACGTCAGAGCTTTCACACGTGTAAAGGAGGGCACGTTGAATGGGTCGGCAATGCTGTCGTTGCGATAGTCGCCAAGAGAAACCTCTTCGGTTGACGCATTTGTTGTATTCATTACGACGATGGGCATGCTGCCATCAGGCTCGGTTTCGTTTGAACTCAGTGTTTTCACTTCCTGATGTACAGAACTTTGCACCTTTCCTTGCTCGTCAAATGATGCTGTCGCGAGGATGTGGTATTTATCACCGATTATCAGCGAATCTGCACAGATTTCTGTGTTAGCAACTACAGGTTGACCGTTGGTAAGCACGTGTGCATCGATGCCATATTCGCCTACAATTTGAAGCAAGTTGGCATATTCGCTGTCGGGGAGCAACAGCGCTTTGCAACTATGGGCTTTGCTGGGCGGAGTGATGGTGTAGTGAATCGCAGTGTGGCTCTTCTGACCGATGCTTACGATGGGCGCTTCGGAAGCCGTTGTTGGAGCTGCTGTCCAAAAGTATTGTTGGTAGAAGAAGCCGTTGTAAGTCACGTCGGCATCAGTGCTCTGCGTGAGATAGTTGCTAAGACGGATTTCATTGGTGTAGTCGGGTACGAATGGTGCATTGCTCTGTTCGTCGTCGGGGGACGAAGGATAGCCGTAGTTGGGATTAGCTGTGGAAATAATGGGCGCCCACGCGGTTGTGCCTTGTTCGTTGTCCCAAAGATACGTTTTCTGTGCCATGGCTACCAACAAGCAGTAGGCGGTGCCGGGCTTAATGGAATATTTTCCGTCCCACCATTCCGCGGGGTGGGGTGTGGGGTCGCCATCATTGATTTCGACAATCTGCGAACCCATCTGGTGGGCACCTTTGCGTAGGAAATACTCATCAAGGTAGTCCCTCTCCTGCTTGAGCGTGGCATACCGGTCGCTTGGGATGAGGGTGTAAACCCAGTGGGCGTTTTTCGGAGCGCTTACTTGAAACTTCACCGACGAATGGTCGGCTTTGAGCATCGTAAGGCCCACGGGAGTGCTTTCGAAGAGCTGGATGCTATCGACGTTGGTGATGGTTTGGGTGTTTCCATCGGTCGTCAGCACGGTGATGGTTTGTGCATCGGACTGTTGGGCGCAGCAAATTGCGCCGGCGATGCTTAGTAACCAATATTTTAACTTTGTCATTGCCTTAGTTTTAAGATGAATGGATGCTAATTGAAATGTTGTCGTTGGGCGTGTGGAGCTACGTGGCGAGCAACGCATTAGAGCAGAGGCTGGTATTTAGCAACGTACGACTTGAGCGCCTTTGTTTTGCTGGTGCTATCCTCAATGTAGTTCCAAATGTCGAAGCGGCCCTTCGGACAGTTGGGGTAGGCTTCATAATCGGCTTCGCTATTGAAATTGAGGTATTTGTCGATTTGATGAAGTACGACGTACGAGGAGTTCTTAACGTACCTGACATCTTCTGTGCTTTGACCGTTGTAGTTTATGTCGCGAGCTAAAATGTTGCACTTGCCTTCTTCGCTGACAACGTTGGCTTGGTTGCCCATAGCGTCAGTGATTGTGATTTGCGAGGGCGACTGCTTTACGTTGAGTCTCAGGTAATTGTATGAAGTGTTGTTGTAGCACGATGTCATGTAGGTGTTTTCCGAATTGACATCGTCCAAGAATAATGAGTGGTCCTGGAAGTGATACTTCACGAAGTTTACTAAGGTTGTAACCATGGCTTGCGCCTTGATGCGGTCGGTTTCGCTAAGGGGCACTTCGTAGCCGAAATCTGTATCGTTCGATGCATCGTTGTCCATCGTTTTACTTCTTACCCAATCATCAATTTCTTGCCATGTCATCAAGCCGTTGTTGCGGGCTTCATGTACCTGGTCGTTAGTGGGAATGTAAATTGTGTAATTATAGTTGTTGAAGAAACGAACCAAACTTTCGTTTGATGCGGGGCAATATGACCTTGCACTCATTGGATTGTCTTCCCTGCGTACGAAGATGTGGTACTTCAATTTTTGCTGCTGTTGCTCATTGTTAGAAGCGTGTTCTTCATCAATAAATCCGATGGCCTTCAACAAGTCCTCTGATATATAAGAGGGGTTAGCCAATTCGTAGAATTCCGAGAAAGGATTTGGTCCTGCGTAGTCTTCCTCCACCGTCATTACGTTGCACACAGAGCGCATGGTGGGCTGCAAGGGGCGGTCGATGATGTAGGTCATACCGTTTCCGCTGCCGTTAGTGGTCTCTGTAAAGTCGTAGGAACGCATTACGGTAGCTGCGTGGTCGTTTTCAGCATATTCATCGCCGTCGAGCATCAGCTGGAAACCTCCCTTGACCGTGGCACCAACGCCAAGACCAACGCCGGAATTGGAATGATCGCCCGCTGAAGCAACGTAAACAGGTGCACCGCTGCGGCTCATAAAGAACTTGCGATTGCTGCCCATTTCTTTGTCGGATTCGTGAATTATGAAATGCTGATTCGTCATTTCTATTAATAGTTCACGCTTAGTTATACCATAATTATTGCCTGAAAGCTGGTCAGTTGATGCTGATATATATTTCGAGCCATGCTTCTTGTCGCCACCACGACCAGTTTCGTCAGGAATTTGCTGACCTTTCTTTTGGTCGTATCTGTAAGCTACCGATTCTATGGGTATTATTGCACCCGGAGTGTTACCATCGTAAACAAAGCGCCAGTAGAAACGTATATTATTCATTTTTTTTCCGTAAGGCAATTTGCTGTAGCTTACCGGGTCGATGTATCCATAAGTACCTAATGCGTCGTCAGTCGGAACGAATACCGAAAAATGGTTTGGCATCGCCTTGAAGTAAGTTGAGAAGTATTGCTTCAGCGGTGCGTTGCTGTAAGAACTTCCCTGAATGTAATTGTCGTCGGCAGTGACGATAGCGTTGAAAATCTTTGTATCAGCAGAATTTTTGATGGGTGCAATCACCGAGGCCAATTCTGTGATTGAAGGCCATATTTTTGTGATGTAAACAATGCCGTTGTTTGCATGCAAGCATTGTTTTACAACCGTCGTGAAGTATTCATCGGTAGTTGCGTAGCCGGGGAATAATTCGTTCATATCAACGTCGCAGATACTTCGGAATTGGCTTGGCGTTGTTTGAGTAAAGTTGTGGCCCATCAAGTTTTCTAAGATTTGCGAAGCGATGGAGATGGGCAGGTCTTTAAGGTTTTGCGACAGGTTTTCCTTTGTGTTGGGGCGCTGGCAATATTCATCAATAAAGATGGCGCCATTGCCGTTTACGAAATAGTTTGCTACTGCTTCGTCGCAGGGAACAAACATGGTAGGAATGTCGCGTTGGGTCGTGTTGTAGAAATTAGCGTTTGCGGGTAGATTGATGAACCCCATTTCGTAAACAGAGTCAACGGATGCTTGATATTCAAGGTTGTACTGCGCGGTAACTTCTGCGTTGTAGAAGGGAGCTGCGAAGCGTTCTAAGAGAATGTTGAAGAGTCGTGTGTTTGCATTCGTGCGGATGATTTCTGCCATAGAATTGACAGGGAAGAGCACTTTGTCCAGAATGTTTAGGTAGCCGTTAGAACACGTTATTCCGCCCTCTATGATGCGGCAATCGTTCAGAATACCAATGGCTTTTTGTCCGGTAGTGTTCCACTTCCGCCCCATCAGCAATTCTATGTCGGAAGTAGGAATTTTGTAGTGTTTAAGCACGTCGGCATAGAATTGGTTGAGCATAGGGGATGCTCCTGTTGTGCTTAAGTATGTAGTAGTCCCCTTATCGCGCAATAATTTGAATGCGTCTGTGCCTGCTTCAGTCGATGATGGAAGTTCGTTTGGAGCAAAGGGTACAACATAGTCGGTCTCAGATATGAGCGCATTGCGGCGTAGGCATGCTAAGTCGGCGCCATCATCGGTTGTTGTAATGGCGTTAAGCGAATAAGCCTCGTTGAGCATGGATATTTTGAGGAGTTGTAGCTTCTGAGTTTTCGTCAGTTCTTCATAAGAAGCAACGCCCCACGGATTATTTTTGAAAAATTCTGCATAGGCTGCGTCTGGAGCCGCATAAAGTGTGAAGCTGCCTTTGGCTGAAAGTATTTCTGTGTAGCCTAAGTCGTCGATGAGGCGCAGTGTTGTCGTATATGTCTTACGTTTTTGCAACTCCTGGTACAGACTTTTTCCGAGGGCTTGGGTGTCGTGAAATTTAACTTTCTCAACGGAGGATATTTCTCTTACAGCACCGTCATTTGTATAGACTCTAACAACTTGAGCGCTTATGTTCTGAAATGTACATGCGCAGAACATGAGCATTAAAGCTTTGATATTTAACTTCTTCATTACTTCGTGATTTTAAGATTGTCATCTCCTACTTTGATAATGTAAATACCGTTGGGGAGTGTTGATAAGTTTGCTGTTGCGGTGCCGTCTCTTTTAATTGTTGTTTTTATCAGAATGCGTCCGTCGGTTCCAAATACAGATACAGCAGTTTGATTTTTGTAGCCGCTGATTGAAAGTATTTGGTTTTCGTATGTAATTACTCCGGAAGCTTGAATATCATGGATGCCACTGGGGATTTCCTCCATATATATAAAGTTGAGTTCTTTAACGTCAGACTTATTGAGACTAAGGCTTCCTTCGTTTGTGGCAATGACGATTTCGGAAGCTATATATTTTAATGTGGGTTTTGATGTCAAAGCGTAATAGTATGTTTTGCCAGTAGAAGTTTCTATGGCTGCAACATTGGGAGTTTCGCCATCGGTTTGTGCGAGTGGTATTGAGGTGAAAGGTAGTTTTGTAGCTTGTATGCAGCATGTTGCGAGCAACATAAAACAGAGGATGATGCTAATTCTTCTCATAGTATCGTAGGATTAATGTGAAAAAACAAATTAGGCGTGTCAAAATAATGACACGCCTAATTTTTGGGATTTATGTGTGTCTGTCAATCATAAATGTACAGACTTGTTCAGTATTAGTCAGCCAACTTTGCCTTGATGAATTCGCGGTTGAGGCGAGCGATGTTAGCGATGCTTTCGTTCTTAGGACAAACGGCTTCGCAAGCGCGAGTGTTTGTACAGTTACCAAATCCGAGTTCGTCCATCTTAGCAACCATTGCCTTTGCGCGCTTAGCTGCTTCGGGGCGACCCTGGGGAAGGAGAGCAAACTGAGATACCTTTGAAGACACGTAGAGCATAGCAGAACCGTTCTTACATGCTGCAACGCATGCGCCACAACCGATACAAGTTGCGCAGTCCATAGCTTCGTCAGCGTCCTGCTTGGGGATAAGGATTGCGTTAGCATCCTGGGGCTGACCTGTACGCACTGTTACGTAGCCGCCGGCAGCTTGAATCTTGTCGAATGCAGAGCGGTCAACCATACAGTCCTTGATTACGGGGAATGCTGCTGAACGCCAGGGTTCTACTGTGATGACATCGCCATCGTTGAACTTACGCATGTAGAGCTGACAAGTTGTTGCGCCTGTAGCTGTCTTACCGTGGGGTGTGCCGTTGATGTAGAGTGAGCACATACCGCAGATACCTTCGCGGCAGTCGTGGTCGAACACGAAAGGTTCCTTACCTTCGTTTACCAACTGCTCGTTAAGGATGTCGAGCATTTCGAGGAATGAAGTATCGTCGGGGATGTTCTTCATTTCACGCTGTTCGAAGTGACCCGCATCCTTAGGACCATTCTGCTTCCAGTATTTAATTGTAAAAGAAATATTTTTTGCCATAATTTTTAATTTTTTAGTAGACGAGTTTTTAGGTATAAGTAAACAAGATGGTTTGACTCTCACGCTTGTAAAGTCCTGCTAAAAGCGCTATGCTGCGTCTTTAAGGGTCATTGCGCTTAATAAGAGCTGCCAACATTTTGGCTATTTCAGTAGCTCTACTTGTTAGCTCGATCATCTGATTTTCCGAAAGATAGTTGAAATTATGTGAAAGAATAATCTGCGTTTCTAATTCGGCAATAGCCCCCAACGCTATATGTAGAAATCTGACTAATTCTTTGTGACTCTGCCTTCCATGCCCCTCTGCTATGTTTGAGGGGATAGAAATTGCGGAGCGTCTCATTTGGGAAGTTATGTCGTAGAGTTCTTCCGGCGGGAAGTATTGTGTAGCTCTGTGTATTTCTACAGCCAAAGCTATACTTTTCTGCCAAACGAGCAAATCCTTATGTGTTATGGTTACTACTAATTTTCAGTTGAGGACTTCAGATTAGTCTATACTATCTTTCTCGTTTACTTGTTTACTCGTCAACTCGTTTACTAATTCTTATAATTACGAGTCTGAACCTTGATTGCTTCGTAAACGAGGGGTTCCTTGTGGAGAACGGGTTCCTTAGTGTCGTCGCCCTGATATTCCCAGCAACCTACGTAGAAGAAGTTTTCGTCGTCGCGCTTAGCTTCGCCTTCTTCAGTCTGGTATTCTTCACGGAAGTGACCACCGCAAGATTCGTTACGTGTGAGCGCATCGTGTGCAATAAGTTCGCCCATGATGATGAAGTCTTCGAGACGGATTGCCTTTTCGAGTTCTACGTTTACGCCTTCAGCCGTTCCGGGAACGAAGAGGTTTGAGTAGAATTCCTTGCGGATTTCCTTCATCTTAGCGAGACCAATCTTCAAGCCTTCAGCTGTACGACCCATACCTACGTAGTCCCACATCACGCGACCGAGTTCCTTGTGGATAGAGTCAACTGAGCGCTTACCCTTGATGTTGAAGAGCTTCTGGATGCGAGCCTTAACTGCTTCTTCAGCTGCCTTGAATTCGGGAAGATCTGTTGAGAAACGGGGAACGGTAATCTGGTCAGAGAGGTAGTTTTGGATAGTGTAAGGAAGCACGAAGTAACCATCTGCAAGACCCTGCATCAAAGCTGATGCGCCGAGGCGGTTAGCACCGTGGTCTGAGAAGTTACATTCACCGATTGCGAAGAGACCCTTAACTGAAGTCTGGAGTTCGTAGTCAACCCAGATACCACCCATTGTGTAGTGAACGGCGGGGTAGATCATCATAGGAGTTTCGTAGGGGCTTTCGTCAGTGATTTCTTCGTACATATCGAAGAGGTTACCATAACGAGCTTCGATTTCCTTGCGGCCGAAGTCCTTGATAGCCTGAGAGAAGTCGAGGAACACAGCGAGACCTGTGTTGTTTACGCCGAAGCCCTTGTCGCAACGTTCCTTAGCAGCGCGGCTGGCAACGTCACGGGGCACGAGGTTACCGAATGCGGGGTAGCGACGTTCGAGATAGTAGTCGCGGTCTTCTTCGGGAATGTCCTTACCCTGAATCTTGCCTTCCTGGAGCTTCTTAGCATCTTCCAACTTCTTGGGAACCCAGATGCGACCGTCGTTACGGAGTGATTCAGACATAAGTGTGAGCTTAGACTGCTTGTCGCCGTGAACGGGGATACAAGTGGGGTGAATCTGCACGTAAGAAGGGTTAGCGAAGTAAGCACCCTTGCGGTAGCAAGCCATAGCAGCAGAGCAGTTACAGCCCATAGCGTTGGTAGAGAGGAAGTATGCGTTACCGTAACCACCGGTACCGATAACTACTGCGTGAGCAGCAAAGCGTTCGATAGCGCCTGTTACGAGGTTGCGAGCGATGATACCGCGAGCACGGCCGTCGATAATGACAACGTCGAGCATTTCGTAGCGAGTGTAGAGCTCAACTGTGCCTGCGTTCACCTGGCACATCAATGCAGAGTAAGCACCGAGGAGGAGCTGCTGACCTGTCTGGCCCTTAGCGTAGAAAGTACGGCTTACCTGAGCACCACCGAATGAACGGTTAGCCAACATACCGCCGTATTCGCGAGCGAAGGGAACACCCTGAGCCACACACTGGTCGATGATGCTTGCACTAACTTCAGCGAGGCGGTAAACGTTAGCTTCGCGAGCACGGTAGTCACCACCCTTCACTGTATCGTAGAAGAGGCGATATACAGAGTCGCCGTCGTTCTGATAATTCTTTGCTGCGTTGATACCACCCTGTGCTGCGATAGAGTGAGCGCGGCGGGGTGAGTCCTGAATGCAGAAGTTCTTTACTTTGAAGCCCATTTCACCGAGTGAAGCTGCAGCACTTGCACCAGCAAGACCTGTACCTACCACGATAACATCGAGCTTACGCTTGTTCTTGGGGTTCACCAATTTCTGGTGAGCTTTATAATTGGTCCACTTCTCAGAGACGAGACCTTCAGGGATTTTAGAATCTATTGTAGCCATTTGTTTATGGATAAGTTTAATGGAGACGCACCGACGGACTGCTCCGCGCGCACTCCTATTAAATAATGAGTAATTGCCGAAACCAAAGAGCGTCGGCAGCGTTTACTTAGCAAGCAGCGCCACAGCAGAGGCTACCGAGGTAGAACCATACTGCAACGAGCGCAAACATCGCGATGATGATTGTTGAGTAAACGTAAGAGATAGTCTTCCAACGGTTGAACCAAATCTTGCCATTCCAGCCGAGCGTATGCATCGCACTCCAGAAACCGTGTGTGAGGTGGAACCACAATGCAGCGAGCCAAACGAGGTAAACCACTACGTAAACGGGGCAAGAGAATGTTTCCTTAATCCAGTAAACACCATCGGCTGCATAGAGGTGCGCGCCGTTGGGCAAAAGTTCCTGGAGCATCATGTTGTACCAGAAGTTGTAGAGGTGAAGAAGCATACCCAATACTACGATGATGCCGAGCACCAACATGTTCTGAGAAGCCCATTCCACCTTAGCGGGGCGATCAGTCACAGCATAAGCACTGTTGCCACGCGCCTTCTTGTTCTGGAGCGTAAGAATAATAGCGTAGATGAAGTGAAGCGCAACGAGCGCAGCGAGGCCTGCCGTAGCAGCTACTGCATACCAGTTGGCACCCAACATCTCGCAGATCATGTTGTAACCTTCTTCAGAGAAGATGGCAACTACGTTCATGCATGCATGAAACGTCAGGAACAGAATAAGTGCTACGCCAGTCAATGACATAATCACCTTTCGTCCGATGGATGAATTACATAACCACATAGATTGAAGTTAATTGATTAAAAATTGTTAGTAAAAAATGTTTCCAAGGACTGTGTATCATTGCACAAAACTGCTACCAGAACCATTTTGGCAGCCTATTGCGCACAATATTAGCTATGCAAAGTTAATTTAACCCGCACAAATTGCCAAAAATATGTAGCGAAATTTTAAAGAATCCTAATAAATTAGGCCTAACAACATAAAAAAAGTTAAAAAGTTTTGCCATTAACATAATTCTGCGTAATTTTGCACTCGCTTATTTAAGCATACCTTATTTATTTATCACTTAACACATTATTAATTATGTACTTGGATTCTGTAAAGAAGCAAGAAATCTTTGGACAGTACGGAAAGTCTAACACGGATACTGGTTCTGCTGAAAGCCAGATCGCCTTGTTTTCATACCGTATTTCCCATTTGACGGAACACATGCGCGCAAACCGTAAAGATAATAGCACTAAGCGCGCGCTCGTAATGCTCGTAGGTAAGCGCCGTGCGCTCCTCAACTACTTGAAGGACCGCGACATCAATCGCTACCGCGCAATCGTTAAGGCACTCGGTCTCCGTAAGTAATACCGACCATCGCCAAAGCATTACAGCCAAGAGGCTAACAAGAAGGTGTGTCAAACTCACGTTTGGCGCACCTTCTTGCATTTTAGCCAAAGCACTTTTTGCGTCGCGCGCGGAGTCTGTAAATTGAGTAAGCGCCCTCGTCGTTCTCATCAACAGTCCAATGTCACCCTTATCAACGTTGTAAAAATTTGTCCGCACAATCCTCTTGCTCTCTCCGCACACATGGGTCGTTTTCCCAAATAAATTCAACAATCAGAGCGATGCGAAAACAAGCAGATTTTATGTAAAAAACAACGGATTTTTGAGAAATGTTAAAATCCGGAAATTTTGACATCTGGTGACAAAAATGATAAATATCAGAAAATGCAAAGATTTAACAATTATTAACATCCCGACGCCAAAATCAGCGCTTTGAGTACCGAAAACGGTTGAAAAATTCACGACATCCGACCTTTGAAAAACAACATCCGACCTTTTTTTAACAACATCAAAGCTTGTTTTTACAACCTTTGACCTTGTTTTTAAGCATTTTGGGGCAAAAAATAGGGGAAACCGCATGGCTTCCCCTTCCGTAGTACAAAGATACAACATTTTTGAGCAAAATCCAAATTTCACTTTTTTCAGCGTCGCAAAAATTTTAACATTTCACCCTTCATTTTGCCATCTACAACTTTGCAAAGCCGTATCAGTATGATTGACTTTTGTCGAACCAATTAT
>JAFOWI010000071.1 GCA_017425985.1 Bacteroidaceae bacterium
GGTTGCACGTTGAAGTGCTCTGGCGGGTTGTATTCACAAAAGGTTGAGGCAAAATACTTGGAGCAAGGCTATGAGTGTTTCCCGAATAATGACAGCACATCTTCAAAATATCCGTATAGAGTTGATGTTGAAACCGGTATTGCGGGTGTTGAAGAAGATAAAGCTGATGATACCGTATATTATGACTTAAATGGCAAACGTTATATAAAGATGCAACGTGGTGTAAACATCATATACGATGCTAATGGAAAGGTAGTAAAAATATTGCATCAATAAATCAGCAAGTTACGCTTTATAATGACAGAAAAATAAGAAGAACGTAGGATTTACTCGCATAGAGTGGCTCCTACGTTTTGTTATAAATCATCTATCACAGGCTTATTGTTGATAATTTTTATTAAATTTGTAGCTTAATTACTCATTAATTATACATAGGTACTCATTTATTATATATATATGGGGCTTTTTTTCTTTAATATACGCAGAAATAAATGGCAAACCCGTATTTGGATGTACAACATCTTTCGAAGCGCATAGGCGACCTTGTGTTGTTCGAGGATATTTCGTTTTCGTTGGCCGAGGGCGAAAGAGTGGGGCTTATTGCCCGTAACGGTGCAGGAAAATCTACGCTTTTGAATATTTTGGCCGGTACGGAGGACTATGAATCGGGCAAGATTGTTTATCGCAATAACTTAAGGGTAGGCTATTTGTTGCAGAATCCGAAGTTCAATCCGATGGAGACGGTTTTGGAAGCCGTGACGCAAGGACAAGCCAGCTTACTGAACGGCGATGAAATGTCGGAGACTGATGAACATCGGATTTCGGCAAAGCAGTTGCTCTCAAAACTCAAAATTCCGGATACTTCCCAGTTGATGGGCCAACTTTCGGGTGGTCAACTCAAGCGTGTGGCTTTGGCAAGAGTGTTGCTTTCGAATCCCGACTTGTTGATTCTTGACGAACCGACCAACCATCTTGACCTCGAAATGATTGAGTGGCTGGAGAATTACCTGCGTCGCAATGTGCGCTCGCTCCTGATGGTGACGCACGACCGCTATTTCCTCGACCGCGTTTGTTCGGAAATCATAGAACTCGATGAGCAGCAGCTCTTTACCTATCGTGGAAATTACGCCTACTATTTGCAGAAACGCGAGGAGCGCATAGATGTTGCTAACGCCACGGTTGCGCGTGCTACCAACCTTTATCGTAAGGAGTTGGAGTGGATGCGACGCACACCATCGGCACGCGGAACGAAAGCACGTTCGCGCAAGGAGGCTTTCTACGAACTCGAACAGGTGGCAAAGCGCAGAATGCAGGAGCGCAATGCACGCCTGGATATAAAGAGCGGCTATATCGGCTCGAAAATTTTTGAGGCTGAATATGTGTCGAAGGAGTTTCCTACAACGAAGATTCTGAAAGATTTCTATTACAACTTTTCGCGCTACGAGAAGATGGGGATTGTTGGCAACAACGGAACGGGGAAAACTACGTTTATCAAGTTGCTGCTGGGCGAAGAGCGTCCGGACTCGGGTCGCTTTGTGATAGGCGAGACGGTGCGCTTCGGATATTTTTCGCAGATGCCGATGGAGTTGCCACGCGACATGAAGGTGATTGACGCTGTGCGCCAGTATGCTGAGACGATTGACCTTGGCGGTGGTCGCCACCTTACAGCGATGCAGTTCCTCACGCATTTTTTGTTTCCGCCTTCGCGCCAGCAGGATTATGTGTACAAACTGAGCGGAGGCGAATATCGCCGCTTGCAATTGTGCATTGTGCTGATGAAGAATCCTAACTTCCTGATTCTCGACGAACCTACTAACGACCTTGACATTGCTACGCTCAACGTGCTTGAAGAGTATTTGGCTGACTTCCGCGGTTGTGTTATCGTCGTGTCGCATGACCGCTACTTCATGGATAAAGTGGTTGACCACTTGCTTGTGTTCAAGGGTAATGCGGAGATAGAAGATTTCCCAGGAAACTATACGCAATATCGTTCCATGCCGAAGGACGACGTGGTAGAAGCGAAGGCGAAGAACGCTGCGCCGGCCTCTTCAGCAGCTACGCGTGGGGCTGACCGCAAAGCCAAACTCTCCTTTAAGGAAAAGCAAGAGTTGAAGCAGCTTGAAGCGGACATTGCAGCGCTCGAAGCGGAGAAAACGCAGATAGAGGAGGCGCTATGTAGCGGTACGCTTTCGGTGGACGAACTCACTGAGAAGAGTAAGCGCCTGCCTGCATTGAACGATGAATTGGACCTTAAGATGATGCGTTGGCTGGAATTGAGCGAGGTCGAAGGATAGTATTGAAACGGGAAAGGAGAAATGAGAAAGGAAAAAGGAGAAATAGCCTTGCGGAAAAAGGATACTGCGAAGCTGATGAGCGTAAGCGAATAAACGAGAAGGTTGGACTCGAACGCTTGTTTGCACGCTGCATAGCTTTAAACCTTATAACCTCACAACCTCATAACTTTATAACCTCACAAGCGAAGCGACCTCAAAACCTTATAACCTCAAAACCTTTATATATCGTGCAACCATTAGCCGAACGTTTACGTCCAACTTCGTTGGATAATTATATTGGGCAGCAGCACCTCGTGGGCGAGGGCGCTGTTTTGCGCCGAATGCTTGAGTCGGGGCGCATTTCCTCATTTATATTATGGGGACCTCCCGGCGTGGGAAAAACTACGCTGGCTCAAATCGTGGCTTCTACGGTGAAGACGGCTTTCTATACACTGTCGGCTGTAAATTGTGGCGTGAAGGAGGTGCGCGAGGTGATAGACCGTGCCAAGCGCGAACGCTTCTTTTCAGCGCCGAGCCCCATTCTTTTTATTGACGAAATCCATCGTTTCTCGAAGTCGCAGCAAGATTCGCTCCTGGCTGCGGTAGAGCAAGGAACGATTACCCTTATCGGTGCAACTACGGAGAACCCTTCGTTCGAGGTGATTCGTCCCTTGCTTTCGCGCTGCCAGGTGTATGTGCTGAAGAGTCTGACTAAGGACGAACTGTTACACTTGGCAAACGTGGCGATAACTACGGACATCGTGTTGCGCGAGCGAAAGGTTGAACTCGTTGAAACCGAGGCTCTGCTTCGTTTTAGTGGCGGAGATGCTCGCAAGTTGCTGAATATTTTGGATTTGCTCGAAGCGTCTGTCCCCGAGGGAGTTATCAGAATCAGCAATGACTTTGTATATGCTTGTTTGCAGCAGAGTCCCTTGGCTTACGACAAGGATGGCGAGCAGCACTATGACATCATTTCGGCTTTCATCAAGAGCATTCGTGGCTCTAACCCCGACGCAGCGCTCTATTGGCTGGCACGCATGATTGAGGGAGGCGAGGATCCTAAATTTATCGCTCGCAGGTTGGTGATTTCGGCAGCAGAGGACATCGGGCTTGCCAATCCTAATGCCCTCTTGATGGCGAATGCCGCCTTTGACGCCGTAGAGCGCATTGGTTTTCCCGAAGGGCGCATACCGTTGGCTCAGGCTACGGTGTATTTGGCTTCAAGTCCGAAGAGCAACTCCGCATATATGGGCATCAATACGGCGATTGAATTGGTGCGTCATACGGGCAATCTCCCGGTTCCTTTGCATTTGCGCAATGCACCGACGCAACTGATGGCAGAACTCGGTTATCACGCGGGCTATGCTTATCCTCACGATTATCCGGGTCATTATGTGAAGCAGCAATATATGCCCGACTCGCTTCAGCAAGAGCATTTCTACACGCCTGCCGACAATGCGGCGGAGCGAAAGTTGGCAGAGTATTTGAGTAGGTGTAAATAATGCTCCCAGAGGTGGTCGGATTTCTGCTAATAGCCGAGCTGATTGATAATAAATCGGCCGTGAAGTGAAAAAAGTTTGATTTTATTTTGCACGAATCAAAATAACTTTCTACTTTTGCACCGCATTTGTGGAGGAGCGAATGCATTCCTTTGCATAGGTGTTGCCGAAATGGCTCAGTTGGTAGAGCAACGCATTCGTAATGCGTAGGTCGCGGGTTCGAGTCCCGCTTTCGGCTCAAGCCACATTGGAAAGAGAAGAACGTGAGATGGAGGTCTTTCGTTCTTCTTCTTGTTTTGTGGCAGTGAAAGCATAAATGCCCGTACGGATTTTCAGAATTTAAGCCCAACAATAGCTTGAATCTGAGGTCGTAACCGAGGGCGAAACGATTTATTTCTATTCTATTTATAATATGAGGAATCATCTTTCAAGCGACGATTATTTAAATGAGTTTGAGCAGCGCTTGCAGCAGAATTTGTTGCGACAGTTGCACGCACGAGGCGTGATGGGGACGCAATTGCTTGGTTCTGACGACCTTGATGATAAGTTCGAAACGTATTTGCAAGAATATTTGGCGGACGCCCTTCCGCAGATTGTGGACTATCCGATGGTGTCCATAGCCTGGGCTACGTACATCGGACTGGGGCTGGCTTACTTGTGGGATGCCGACTTTGAGCGATTTGCTGAAACGGAGTACCGTATGCTCTACGGTCCGCGAGGATTTGATGATATGGACGAGCATATTCTTTACGAAGTGATGGGCAATCAGCCTGAGAACGTAAAGGGCCTGGTGCAGCTCATACAAAGCATTTCGCAGGCCTGTCTTTCGGCAATCAAGGCGGAGCAGATTGAACCGCAAAGCGCCATGGCTTTCCATGTATATGTGCGTACGGTTGTCGTAGCTTTCCGAATTGGGGCTGCCTTGCAACTTTATAGCATGGGGTACAAGTTTGAGAAGGTTGAGGCTTAATTTGGTAGAAAAACAGCCCAATTTCCGGCTCGATTTGTCGAAAAAAACAAGGATTTTTGGCTGAGTTGCTAAGCTCACGATTTATGTGGTAAAACGCAGAATTTCCGAATTTGGGCGAAAGTGGAGATTACAAAATGCACCTTAAATTGTAAACTCTGAGATAGCAAACCAAGTACTGAATTGTTAAAATATTTTAAATTTGCGAAAAAAGCGAATTTGGATTTCGCTCAAAAATGTTGTATATTTGCACTACGGAAGGGGAAGCCACGCGGTTTCCCCTTTTTTAGCCCCTAAAAATAGCAAAAACAACATCAAAGGTTGTTAAAACAAGGTCCGATGTTGTTAAAATTACCTCCGATGTTGTTTTTCCTAAGTCCGATGTCGTGAATTTTTCGACCGATTTTAGCGCGAAAACCTCCGATTTTTGGGATATTTAGTTAATAATTGTTAAAACTTCGCATTTTCTGATATTTGTCAATTTCGTTAAAATATGTTAACAAATTCAGGCTTTAACATTTGTATAAATTGTAGCAAAAAATGGCTCGGATTGGGTTAATTTTTGCTCAAAAAAATGGTTGTTTGAACAGCGTTCCTCGAGGCTTTTTTCTGATGTCGGGAAAGGGGTGCTGATGCATTTGAGACGTAGTGCGTGGGGAGGCTTTTTGTGTTGGGCAATATGTTTTCGGCAAAGTCTATTTAAGCTCTGTGTAGTCGGGGATTGCTGGTAGGTAGCAGTAGGTTTGATTGGCATGGTCAATCATGCAGACGTAGTGATTGATGCCGTTGGTGACGACGACGTAGTCGGCTTTGAGTTGGCTGTTGTAAGCGCACACTTGTCGAAACACCGCTTCTGTGATGGCTACGTGGGCTGCTTTGTATTCTATTATCATGCGCGGGAGTAGCCCTTCGCGGTTGTAGAGCACGGTGTCGCATCGTCTGATTGAGCCATTAAGCGATAGGCCCACTTCGTTGGCAAGTAGCGTAGCGGGGTAGTGTTTATGGTGTACGAGGAAGTTTGTGAAGTGTTGGCGCACCCATTCCTCGGGGGTGAGTTTTACCCATCGTTTGCGGAGTGGGTCGAACACGCGATGTGTGTTGCCTGCTCCTTGGCTGATGCGTATGGCGAAGGGGGGCAGATTGAGTGGCTTCATGTCCTTAATATCAAAAAAATGTTCAAAAAGGAGTAGAACTTAGCTCGGCTTTTGGTAACTTTGCAGCAAAAGAAGCGGTTGTCAGCTCTGCGGAGCATGTATATCCCGGCTTCTTGCTTACACATTTGTTTGCCATGAGCCTTAATTTGCGCAAATTTAGCATTAAAATGGTAATTGGCAATACATGTGTGGCGGCTTAGCGATTGAATAAACCTTAATTTTATAAAGAAATGTCAGCGGTATCCAAACGTCCAACTCAGGAATTTGAATCATTGTTGCGCGAAATCCGCGCACATCGTTTTGCGCCGGTTTATGCGTTAGCCGGCGAGGAGGCTTTCTTTATAGACAGGTTGGCCGAGGCTTTGATTGAGGAGTTGCTTCCTGCTGAGGAGCGTGATTTTAACCTGGTGCAGTTCTATGGAGCTGAAACGACGCCCGAAGCAGTCATGGCGGAGGCTCGCGGATTTCCGTTTGGAGCCGAGCGAAAGGTGGTTTGCTTGCGCGAAGCTCAGCAACTGAAGGGGCTCGCGCAGTTGGAGCTTTATTTTAAGTCGATACCGCAGACAACGGTGCTGATAATATGCCACAAATATGGAGCCATCGACCGTCGGACGAAGTTGGCAGCGCTTGTACAAAAGCACGGCGTGCTGTTCGATGCAAAGCCGCTTTATGTTAACGAGATTCCGGCGTTCGCTACTCACTACGCTGCCAAGCTGGGCTTAAAGCTTTCGAGCGAGGCTGCTCAGATTGTTGCTGAACTGTTGGGTGCCGACCTTTCGAAGCTGACGACAGAGCTGGATAAGCTTGCCGTAAATTTTTCTACAGCGCAGAATGGGGGCGAAATCAGCAGGAATGTAGTTTTTGACTCCATCGGAATGAGCCGAGAATTTAATGGCTTTGAGCTGCAGGATGCCTTGGTGAAAAAAGACGCAAGGCAAGCGATGAGGATTGCGGCGTATTTTTACAAAAACGATAGGGAGAAGAATCTTATCAAGATACTGCCGTTGTTGTTCAAATTTTTCTCGCAATTGATGTTGGCTTACTATGCACCGGAAAAGACCGTGAGCGGAATTGCCGCTTGGCTTGGAGTGAAAGACTGGCAGGCGGAGCGAACCTTTATTCCTGCTATGAGAAATTACACGGGTGTAAAAGTGATGCAAATCATTGCTGAAATTCGAGCGGCGGATGCTCGTTCCAAGGGAGTGGGGGTAGGACCTGCTTCGCGCAATGAAGATATTTTAACGCCGTTGGTATGGTTTATTTTAAATTGATTTAAGGTTTGGTTCTTGTGTTCAAAGAAGTGCTTAGGTGCTTTCTTTGGCAGACGAGCGAATCTGTATTTTTTCGCAGAAAGGGGAGTGCTACGCATGAGTGTGGCGCTCTTTTTTATTGTCCGAAAATTGAAAATTTTTGAAGGGGCAGGGGATGTTTTCCTTCGCTCAGCAGTAAGTTTACGGAGCTGAAAAATGATGAATTTTGCGTTCATGGATGTTAAGGAAGTTGATGTTTCTTTATTAAATTTGAGGAAAATTTTTCTTTACATTTTAGATTTTTGTTTGAAGAATCGGTGAAGGTGAATTTATGTTTTTGTTTGCAATTTTATAGGTTGAAGCAACGATTGATTTAGTTTGAAGCGAATCACAAAATGTAAATTTACTCTGAAAAGCCCCTTTTTTAGCCTCAAAAAAATCCCATTTTTCTATCAAAAAACGGCAATTTTGAACTTTTCTAAGTGCGAAAATCTCTATTTTTTGTTTTTTCTGAGAGAAATTTTGTTCACTGATTTTTCAGTTTAATTTACTGTAGTACAGTTTTTTGTACCGTTTCTTAGTGGCTGAGATTTTCCTGATTGCTGTTAATTTGAGCATAGAGTAGGGTGGAGCGGATTTACGCAAATAATGCTCAATTTTATGTTGGCTTAAATGTCGTTTAAGTTTTATTAACATTTGAATTTACGAATTTAAAAATGTAATGCGTTTACTATTGTAAAGCATAATGTAAATATAAATCAGATTTAGCTGCGGTTGTGTTCGGTATTTATAAAACTAAATATTAATAAATTTAATTTACGTTTAGCGTTTTACTTATTTTAATTGATTTTATATGCAGTTTGTTTTTTGTTTGTATAAATTGCTCAAAACCAAATATTTAAAATGAGTTATTTAAATAAATTGTGTGAATA
>JAFOWI010000072.1 GCA_017425985.1 Bacteroidaceae bacterium
AATGGCAAAAACAACCTCAAAGGTTGTTAAAACAAGCTCCGATGTTGTTAAAATCACCTCCGATGTTGTTTTCACGAAGTCCGATGTCGTGAATTTTTCGACCGATTTCAGCGCGAAAACCTCCGATTTCGGCACCATTTAGTTAATAATTGTTAAAACTTTGCATTTTCTGATATTTGTCAATTTCGTTAAAAAATGTAAAACAATCTGACGATTTTTTTTAGAGTACAGAGATCTAAATTTAGAGTACAAAGTTCAGAGTACAGAGTACAACTGCCATGCGGAATTAACGTACGAATCATACCACTTGTTTACTCGTTTACTAAAAACTCGTGTACTGATTAAGTACAGAGTACAACTACCATGCGGAATTAACGTACGAATCACACCACTTGTTTACTCGTTTACTAAAAACTCGTTTACTAATTAAGTACAGAGTACAACTGCCGTGCGGAATAAACCTACGAATCACACCACTTGTTTACTCGTTTACTAAAAATTCGTGTACTGATTAAGCACAAAGTACAACTGCCATGCGGAGAAAATTGCCGGAATTTACACCGCGAATGCCGTAGGGGCCACTTTATGTCGGCCCGTACGCCGGCACGGCGTAACAAATTTACAACGCAAACGCCAAATTTACCGATTCCACCGCAGATATTTCCACAATAACGCAATCCATCTCAACCATCTGCGCACTGACCGCCATGCGGCACGCACATATTCATCCCTGACGTGGCGACCAGCCGACATAAAGGGGAAGCCATTCTATCCGAAACATTACTCCCATACCGCATGCCAATACTCTACATAAGCGACCCAACATTGTGAGTGGCAAAATTGGTGACAATGCATCGCAAACGTCATAAAGCCACCTCACTTCTCCTCATACCAAAACTTGCTTACAAAAAAAGAGTACAGCCTCCGCGGTGCTTATTCTCGTCGAACGAAGAATGCACCGAGAGGCTGTACTCTGTATGTTCTGAAATTGATGTCTATGCGTGAAGCTCACGCTCAGGATTTACTTCACAAGCACCTTGCGGCCGTCGGAAGTGACGTAGATGCCACGAGTGGGCTTAACGACGGGACGACCGTTGAGGTCGAAGAACTTAACCGCCTTGTTTGAAGCTGCAACGCCTTCGATAGCCGTAGGAGGCTCATACTCCATTACCAATCCAAACGATGTAGTTTCGGTTTCGCTCACGTAGTAAACCTTGTTGGCAGCGACGTTGCCCGAAGTCGTTTTCTTCTTGAACATTCCCTTTTCGAAAAGGAAGACCTTACCGCTTACGGCTGCTGCGCGGAGCGTTCCACCAAAGAGATTTTCGGGTTGCTCAACTTCTTCGCGAGCTTCGAACAAAGGCAATTCGTAGTGACCGGGTTCGGCAGACAATACGACGGGACCTTCAACGCAGTAACCATCACCGTACGTGCTGAGTTCAATGCAGTTGACGCCATCAATGACAGTTTCGCCCACAGCTACGTAAGCCGTAACGCCTTCGGGAAGCTTAACGCCGAAGGGAAGGCTAATAGCAGCAAAGCCTTCTTCAGTAACGTCAACGGGGAACGTTTCGACAGGCTCAACAAACCAGAGCGATGCTGGCGAACCTGATTCGTTCCAGGGCACAAGGCGCTTGTTGTCGCCGGCGAGGTGGAGCCCCTTCTTATTGCCGGTGAAGTTGATGCACACCACCTGACACTTACCATCGGGCGAAGGAACAACGCTCCACACACCTGCTTCAGCGGCATCGGCTGTTACAATAGGTTCTGTTTCAACTGCGCCGAGCTTTCCGAGATATGTTGCGTAGTTACCGCTGTAGAGGTAGTACTGGCCTTCGGTTTCGGTAGGCTTGAAGCAGAACACCTGGTGTGCATTGACGAGGTTGTTGCTATTAGCAGCAGTGTACTTGCTTTCGCCGGGAGTGAGGTAGAGCTTACCGCCGTTGCGTTCAGCATTGCGCAAGCGATACCATCCGTTGGGCTGAACATTGATGACGGGAAGAGAGGCAAGGACGCTGTTGAGTTTTTCGTAAACCTCGCGACCGGGGTTTTCCTTGTAAACAGCGAGTATGCCCTGAACCATATCAACAGCCTCGGGAGTGTAGGCTCCTACATAGTTGTTGCCAGCTACGACTCCGGCTGTCTTCACATCGATGTTTGCTGCCACAAAGGCATTGGGGTCGATGTTTGCATCGTAAGCGTAAGCGCTATCGGTGAGCTGCTCGATAGAATAATTCTTGTAAACAATCGTGTAGCCACCGCCCGAAGTGCCATACGTATCTTCTTCATAAAGGAAGCCGACAGTGTTGTCAGCCTGCAAGCACATGGTTGAATAAGCTGAGCTGAGGAAGCTTGCCTGATGGCGTCCGTCCCAATCCTTAGCGATGCTGTCGGGCGTAACGAAGTCGGCAAGGCTCTCAAATTCCTTGTAGTAAATACCAACGTTGGCACGGCCCGAACCGAAGGGCACAGACTGAAGCATTAGGTACATGTTCTTGCTATCGGCCTTGCGCACAACAGGCACAAACATGATTTCGCCATTCGTAGAGTTGCCTACAGCCACAGTACCGTTGTTGCCATTGTTCGACCATACGGCATTGCCCCAACGACCTTCGCCGGTTGCAGTATTCGTGAAGCTATAGATGTTGTAGATGCGTCCGCCGGAAGTACGCGAGCTGATGAGCACGCTACCATCGGGGAGTTCGTCGGCCTTAGGTTCGTCGCCACCACTGGGAATGGGCGATACGTCCACACCGCCGAGCACCTTCCATGTACCACCAAAGTCGTCGGAATAGAGCACAAAGTTCACGTTCGAACCATCAGCCAACTTCACGAGAGGAGCGCAGTAGAGGCGATAGTAGTCGCCCACCTTAACGGTAGAACTCTGCGAAATCTTGCCCGAACCGATGAACATACAACGGATGCCACCGTTGACACGCTTGTCGAACTGCTCGTAAATAGCTTCGGAGATGTCAATAGGCTTGCCCCAAGTCTGGCCGTTGTCCTCGGAATAGAAGCGCGCAATGCCTTGGTGGTTGTTGCGTGTACCGTTGGGGAAGCTCACGTTGCCCGAACAAGTGAGCACCATGACGCGGCTGCTCTCACGGTCGGCAACGATGCAGGGGTCGCCAAAGGCTACGTACATAGAAGTGAGGTCAGGCGCATTTCCACCCAAACCTTCAACGATGGGGAAGATGTCGCCCCATGTCTTACCATTGTCCTTACTGATACGCGCATGAATATCGATGCGGCCGTTTGTAGCCATGCCGATATCGGCGCGGCTGTGGCGGTAGTCGGCTACGGCAATGAGGTCACCATTAAATGCCTTTGCAATACCGGGAATGCGATAAGGGATAGCGCCCGACGTAGGAGTGGGGAACACGTCGAACTGAGGTTCGGGAATCACCATAGAGCGGCGCACCGTCACGATGTAGTTGCTCAACGTAATACCCTTGTTGGCACCGCTCTGCGTGTAGGTTGCCATACGTTCTGTAAGGCCCGAAACCTCAACATGCTGTTGCTCTGCCGAAGTATTATACGTCTTGCCGTCAACTACGAGGTTAAGGCTGTACGAAGCATCGTTGTTCGTATTGACAAAGTCAAAGCTATATCCGGCAACAACCATTCCCTGAGGAGCTGTAAGCGTGTGCGTACAATTTCCGGAGGTTCCTGAATAAGCTGCGATGTAGTCGCCTGAAGTAGTCATGTTGTTAGCGCCGGTTCCGAGCGTGAAACCATCAAGCTGGCTGCTTGCCCAGACAGCATGCCATGTCTTATTAGCATTGCTCGCTGTAAACACACCGTTGGCCTTGTTGATTTCGACAGTTGTCTCAGCAAACGCAAAAGTAACGGTTGACCCTACGTCCTTGCCTTCAGCCCAGAAAGCGAGGTTGCCCACGCCGCCAAAATTGTTCATGGCGTAATCCGTGCCGTGGAGCACAACGAAGTAGCCTTCGGTGTCGGCAAGCTTATCGGACTCCTGCAAATCCCAGGCGCCTACGTAGCCCTGAGGCAGAGCGTCAACGGGTTGAAGCGTAGGATAAGTCGAACCGCCGGTTCCGCCATAACCTTCGAGTTTGCTCATGGTTGTACTCGACGCAAGCACCTTTGTAGCTCCGGCTTGCTTGTTATAAATCTGATAGCCATCAGTAGCATTGCCCACGAAGCACCAGAGGTCGGCAGCGTCGAGGGTCGAACTAATCTTTGTGAGGGCAATACGGTCGGCGCCTGCATTGTCGGAAATAACGTGTTGGCTCGCACCAATCTGCATCGTGTACCACGTAGTGCCGGTGGCAAACTGTCCGTCAACAATCGTTGTTGTCTTGAATGGCTCAGCCGCTGTGAGTGTAGATACCAGCAACATAGCCAACGACGCAAGAGAGAGTCTAAATTTAAAATTCATAGGCTCAGTTTTTAATGGTTTAAAATAATTATTAATAATTGATTAAATTTTCGGAAAGTAAATCCTTTGCTACAAATTTACGGATATTTTAACTTATATAGCAAATATATCGAGCCATTAATCGCATATTTACATAATTTTAAGATTTCTTATAGAAAAAAGGGGGAGCATCGTGACAAAACCACACCATGCCGCCCCGCATGCAACTCTGCGCATTCATATTACGAAAAAAGTGGTCGCACAGACCTTTGCTATGCGACCACTCATATTTAATATTAATAAGCAATGCGATGAGGGAAGGGAAGCTTCTGCCCCGCAACGCGCGAGGACGAAGCCGTTTCCACCGCTTGGCGATTCACTTTCGGACCCGGAACATAAGGGCTGCGCATCAATATGAAACGTATGCGCTCGCACTGTTGGGGCGAGAGTGTGTTGAGATAACTTACGGCGTAGTCCATGATATTCGTTGAAACGAAGGCTTCGCCGGTGACACTGTTTGTACGCCATGCAAGCTGCTCTACAAGTTCGTCGGTGAAAACACCGTTGTAGGGGTAATTGCTCAGCAAATACTTGTCGTACTTACTCTTGTTGTAAGTAGGCGTATCCTCACAGAAGTCCGTATCGATGTCGCAATCGCGGCTATAAGTCACGGGGTCTTCGCCAAAAGCGTGGCGGAGTCCGAGATAGTGAGCAATCTCGTGGCAGAGCGAACCTACAATTTCCGAAGTCTTGTAGCTTTCGGGTTCAAAATCATAGATGTACTGCGAATTTACGTACACACAGTGGGGATAATCAAGCTCGCTCACAGGACGCATCTCCATCAACTTAGGCATACCAGCCAAGGTATCGGGATGAAGCGTGTAGGGAAAGGAAGATATACCCAAAACGGCCTTATTCTTTTCCTTAAAAAGGCAGATATTGAGGTACTTAGTCTGGTCCC